>JAQCEL010000192.1 GCA_027618655.1 Pseudomonadota bacterium
ACTCTAGTTCTGAATCGCGAATTTGGATCCGGATCCGAATCATCTCCGGTATTTGGTCATGGCGCCGCCAGGTGTCGACCCAGCTGGCTTCGATGTCGTTTTCGTGTACGCCAAAGTATTCAAACGACACAGCAGCGGCTGATTCAAGCATCACTTTTGTCGCCGTGTCTGTGAAATCAAATAGGTCACCTTCCGCTAAGGCTTCAGGATCCGGAATCCGCGCGTAACGAAACGTTAAGGATTGATCCGGGGACGCGCCTTCAACCACGAAGGAAATTTTGTACAAACCACCGGGCGCGCGGTGACTCGGTATTCTTCCCGAGTAGCTCAAGGTCTGTGCGTCACCACGAAAAAAAAGTTCTTGTCCATCCGACGTATTGACTCCAAGAGGCACGATTTCTCGCAACTGCGTACGCAGGAACGCGCGCAGGCTAGCGGCCGTTTCTTGCGCTTGTACGCGTGCATAACCAACTGAGTTTGCAATTGCGTAAGTGTGCAGCGCTTCGAACAGGAGTGTGACTAAGACGGCAGTGAGCGTTAAGGCGATAAGCACTTCGACTAAGGTAAACCCATCGCAGTGACGCTTTCTAACCATCGATTTCATCTTGTCGCCGGTTGCGAGGACGTAGCGTGCTGACCGAAATGGTATGCGGCGAGTTTGCGCTGCCCCACGTGACGTCCACGGTTATTTTCACTAAATAGAACAGCGTTGATTGATCGATGTCGTCCGTCGTGCGAGATTCACCGTCGTACACTTCCGTTGTCACCGTCCAGCGATAATCTTCGTTCGATTGAACGGTTAATGGGATCAGCGCGCCGCCTTGGCGTCCGTGTTCAGCGATAAGCGATTCGGCGAGTTCAACGGCACCGCCGTATTGGCGAGTGGTCGTTAAATTGCGTGACCCATTGCCAAATATATTACCGAGTACACCCAAAGAAATTGCCGCGATAGCGAAAGCAACGGTCACTTCAATTAAGGAAAATCCTCGATCGCGCGTGCGACGATTGGTCATTGGTTTATCGCGATCGCGCCGGTCAGCCAGTCGAAATCCACAGTAAAATTCATTTTTCCATTGCCGAGCGATACGCGACCGCCCGTACTACTGCCGTCCGGAAAGAATCGGATTGCGGTTTCATCAGAGGAAATTCGTTCGGTTTTCGCGCCGACAATCGTCACCGTCGCCGTCGCTGGTTGGATTTTCCGGATCCGTAAGGCGTCTAACCGGTAGGTGCGCAGTTCGACGTTGACCGTCAATACAACCTCGCGTTGTTCATTACGAGCTAAATGACGCGCTGTTCGCCCGGTGGTCATAATCGCGCGCGCTGTGGCTTTCAATTTCGAGGCTTCGAGGGAGTTTCCTATACGAGGTGCAGCAATAGACAAACTCAGCGCAATTAATGCCAAGACGACCAGTATTTCTAACAAGGTGAATCCGTGCATCGAGCCGACACCTAGCGGTGTTCGGGAGCGGTGCTTAGAACTTACAACATTTCGTCTAAGCGTCATACGACCAGGTCGTTGAGCGCGAGTAACGCGAGCAGGATGGAAATAACGATAAATGCAATTAGTAAACCAATGGTGAGGATTAATGCAGGCTCCAATATCGTGAGTAATCTCTTCAGGGAGATCTTTACTTCCTCGTCGTAGATATCTGCGATTTTCAACAGCATCGCGGACAGACCGCCAGTCTCTTCACCCACTCGGATCAATTGGATCGCCAGATCTGGGAATTGCTTCGACTCTGCTAAAGGTTTTGAAAACCCACGGCCGCTTTCCAATTTCGTTGCCACGGTATCTAAGGTGGCAGCGATCACGCTATTGCGGGTTCCGTCGCGCACCAGCCTGACACCGTCGAGCAAGGCCACACCGTTGCTGGTCACGGTGCCCAAGGTTCGACATAGGGTGGTGATCTCGATTTTCGTGAACAATTCGCCAAGCAGTGGCAAGCGCAAGACTGAAGAATCCCAGCGTCTGCGCAATTCGAGTTGTTCAGCGAGTAGACGGACACTACTGTAGATGGCCGCTACTGACAGCAGCAATAACCACCAGTATCGTCCGAAGAAACCGGATAGCCCGATCACGAGTTGCGTGGACCACGGGAGCGCCGCGCCAAGTTCTTCGAACATGGGTTCGAACTGCGGGACCACGTAGGCCAGTAGTATCGCAAGCGCGGTGCCAGCGACTAACACTAAAATAGCTGGGTAGATGAACGCCGATAATACGGCCTCGCGGAGTTGCTTCGATTGCTGTTGATACTCAGTAAGTCGTTGCAGCACTACATCGAGCGTTCCGGTCGCTTCTCCGGCGCGAATGATGCTTATAAACAAAATCGAGAAGGGCCCCTTTGAATCGCGTAGCGCGTCGGAAAACGTAGCGCCGCCAACAACCTTTGCTCGAATACGATCGATGAGATCGCGAATGGCGGGTTTTGTGGCGAGCGAAGTGAGCGTCGTTAATGCGTCGACGAGTGGCAATCCTGCAGTGAGCATCGTCGCCAATTCCCGAGTCAGATTATTGACATCGTTTGTGCCAACTCGCTGCGCAAAAATGCCGGAAAAACTGCCACTGAATGCGAGCGTGGACAATTCGCGCATTGAGATCGGTAAAAGGCCCGATTGCTGTAGGTTGTCGACGACCGCGCGTTCATCCGCAGCGTCTATTTCGCCCTCAACCGGCGCACCATCCTTTGCTACGGCCTTATAGGTGTAGCGTTTCACGCCGCACTCAGTTGGGTGACTCTCATGACTTCCTCTAAGGCGGTTTTACCCTGCGCAGCTTTGATAAACCCGTCGTCGCGCATCGAAATCATGCCTGCTTTAATCGCCGCAGATTGCAGAACACCGCTGTCAACGCGTTCGAGTATTAGTTGGCGGATCGAATCCGTCATTTCCAAATACTCGTGAACAACCGTGCGACCTATATAACCCGTCGAGGCACACTGTGAGCAGCCGGTGGGTCTAAATAGGGTTGGGTTTAGGTAATCGCGTAATTGTTTGGAATCGCTGCGCGAGATAATTGTTACGCTTGCAGGGTGGGGTTCTCGACAATTGACGCACAATGTGCGAACCAGACGCTGCGCTAAAATGCCATTCACTGTTGAGGTAATTAAGTATTCCTCAATGCCCATGTCTAATAATCGAGTAACGCTGCTACCTGCGTCGTTCGTGTGCAAAGTTGATAGGACTAAATGACCAGTTAACGCTGCTTGTACGGCGATCGATGCGGTTTCTAGATCACGCATTTCGCCGATCATGATGACATCGGGATCTTGGCGCACAATCGAACGTAATGCATTCGCGAACGTTAGATCGATCTGCGGCTTCACTTGGATTTGATTCACGCCTTCAAGTCGATACTCGACGGGATCTTCCACAGTCAGAATTTTTCGTTCCGGGACGTTGAGTCGGTTGAGCGCAGCGTACAAGGTCGTCGATTTGCCGCTGCCCGTTGGACCGGTCACTAATAGTATGCCGTGCGGCCGCTGTAGAGACTCAGTAAATTGCGCGGCGATGTCCGGGCTAAACCCGATTTTTTCGAAGTCTAGCGGTAAGGATTCCTGGTCCAGTATTCGTAGCACGATGCTTTCGCCGTGCATGGTGGGGATCGTTGATACGCGCAGGTCGATCTCCTTGCCTTGCGCGCGGATTTGAATGCGCCCATCTTGAGGTAGTCGGCGCTCGGCGATGTCCAGGCGCGCCATTATTTTAATTCGCGAAATAACCGCAGCCGTCGAACGCGACGACGGCGCGCCGACATCTTTCAGCACGCCGTCGATGCGATATCGAACGGTCAGTTTGTGCTCGAACGGTTCGATATGGATGTCCGACGCGCGCATGTCGACTGCGCGCGAGATAATTACGTTAACGAGGCGCACGACCGGGGTCTCGCTCGCCAGATCGATTAACTGTTCAACAGTGGTCGCACCGAGTTCTTGGTCATCGACTGCATCAACGATGTCTGACATGGCACTCGAAGAACTTTCGTAATAGCGCTCGATCATTTTTTCGATTTGGGAGGGTGTGCCGACCCGTGCGACCACAGGCTTCTCGAATGCTTGAGCTAGAGCGCGATGCGCGAACACATCGCCCGGCTCCGCAAATGCGATGTGAACCTCGTTTTCGTATTCGGCGACGGGGCAGAGCACCGACGCTTTAAGAAATTTCAAAGAAATTCCTCGCCCCTCGATATCGACAAACCCGAATTCGTCGTCGCTGACTTGCGACATTGCGTACAAAGCGACGAATGCTGACAAGATTTCGTCTTCGGCGATGAGGCCGGCGCGGCGCAATGTGGCTGCTTGAGTAAGCGATGTTTCGCGTTGCAGATGGGTGAGTTGACTGCGTTGGTTTTCGCTGAGCGATCCACAAGCGACGAGATGCGCGAATAGATCAGGGATCGTCGCCGCGACACGGCTTTCACTTGATGTGTCGGACATGTTCAATTGTTTACGGTGTGCACTTGGCTGCCGGCAGCTGTCGGGTTCAATCCCAACTGGCGACATCCTGATTGTCTTTTTCTCCGCCTTCCGCGTTATCGGCACCAAGCGTGTAGATGTCGAAAACACCGTGTTCCCCGGGGAATCGGTAGTTGAAAGGCTTTCCCCAGGGGTCTAGCGGGACGTTTGGTTTGCGCAAATACGGGCCATTCCAACTGGTGGCATCCTCAGGTGCGTTAATTAAGGCATCCAGGCCGACTTCTGTACTTGGATAGCTGCCATTTTCAAGGTTATAGATGTCGAGCGCCGCGCTCAGGTTATCTATCTGGAGACGCGCCGTATCTGTTTTAGCTTTGCCTAAGTGCTTCATCACCCGGGGGCCGACGATGCCGCCCAATAACGAAAGAATGACTAGGACAATCAGTAGCTCGATTAAAGTAAATCCGTTCCTTATTTGGCCCGTTAGTTGCTGGGCGACGCATGTCCGTTTCATTTCTCAGACCTGTTGGTATTTGCCACGCTAGTCTACCGAATAAATTCCACTACGGTTATCAATCGCGCGCCATCATGCGGTTCGGATCAGAATTAAGTCGCCTCGAGCGGTGAAATAACACGGCACCGACACGATGGACGAGCTGGCGTCTTTACCCTACTTGGACAGCCACGGGGCGAACCGCCAGCGATTTAATCCGCGCTCTCGGCTGAAGTTTCTGCGTCACGTTCGTCGAACAACGACTGCATCCGAACCGCTCGCGTTCCGTCTTGAGCCACCCGTAGTTCAAGTAATCTGCGCCCGCAGCCGCTAAGGCATCAACGCGTGTTGTGCGTTTCTAAAACTATTCAAGGAAACAGGAGGCTCAAATGGCAGTCAAAGCAAATATTGCGGGTTTCACCTTAGTTGAGATGATCGGCGTATTGGCGGTTATTGCGATACTCGGATCAGTCGCCGCACCAAAAATATTCGCCGCTATTGAAGATGCCAAGCTATCGGCCTACATCCAGCAAATCAATACGTTAACGAGCGCCTGCGAAGTTCCAGGTCGATACTGGCGCGTGGCCGCGACATATTCCGAGTCACGCTCAAGCACGCTACCATCAACTGATGGTGAACAGTCTCGATGGCACTAACCCGATTCCGGGTTGGCAAGGCCCTTATTTGGAAAAAGAAGTAACGCACTACCTCAGTAAGGGTGCCTACCAAGAAGTATTTCTGGCGAACAACAACGATGCAAATTGGGCCTGCGATCTCGACGGCGATGGGACAGTGGATGGGCAGTTTATTATCTATCGGAGTGATACCGTATCGGACAAACTGGCCGAGAAAATAAGAAACATTATCGACGGTGATGGCGGCGTTACGACTGGTTCCAAGGATTGGAAAAAAGCCGGCAAAGTGCGGCGTTATCAGGGTAACAGCGCCTCGATCCTCGAGGTCTGCCTCGCCAGCGTTTAGGTTCTTTAAACGGGATTACAGTCGATGTCAGTCCCAGCCTCAAATATGGCTGAACCGGGCATGCCTGTGCGGCCCGCTTCGAAGACAAAGCCGCTTGGCGTTCGTTTAATCGATGCGGGTTATATCAATGAAGCGCAACTCAATTTGGCGTTGCGCGAAAAAGATCGCGGCGGCGGATACCTCGGTGAGGTCCTGGTAAGCCTTGGATTTATTAGTGAGGACGTTCTAACTGAAAGTCTTGCCGTAGAAACGCATACTCAAGTAGTCGACGTTTTGAGCGCGGTGATCCACGAAGATGTTTTACAACGGGTTCCCTATGCGGTGGCAAAACGCCACCGCCTGCTGCCACTAGCGGAAGAGGGCGGGGTACTTACCGTTGCGATGGCCGATCCGTTCGACATCGTCGCAATTGACGCTATCGAACAACTTACCGGGGTCCAATTAGAAATTACCAGCGCACCGGATAGCGATATCGCGGACGCGCTCGAGCGACACTACGCTGAAACCAGTTCCATTGAGGATACTGTTGAAGCGCTGATGCGCGACGGCGCGATCCCTCTAGACGGCGACGAGGGATCTGAGTCGCCCATGGTTCGTTTGGCCGATCAAATTATCGCTCACGCCGTCAAGTTACGCGCGACGGACATTCACATTGAGCCTGAAGAGCGAATTGTGCGAATTCGTATGCGCGTCGATGGTGTGTTGCGGCAAGAAATTCTCATCCCCTCGCGGCTACGTTCCGGACTCGCAGCGCGCGTAAAGCTGATGGCGGAACTAAACGTTACTGAGAAAAGAGTGCCTCAAGACGGCCGGATCCGGTTTCTCTATGGGCGTCGAGACATTGATTTACGGATTTCCACCTTACCCACCAATCACGGCGAAAGCATCGTTATGCGGGTACTTGAGTCGTCAGACTCGCGTCCGAATTTTTCCCAGCTAGGTTTTTCCGATGCCGTCGAACGCGAACTACGCGACGTGATCGAAAGACCGTTCGGTATGGTACTAGTAACGGGCCCGACCGGAAGTGGCAAAACGACGACACTTTACACCGCACTTTCCGAGGTTGACGCGCTGCGCCGGAGTATTTTTACCTTAGAAGATCCGATTGAATACGCAATACCGCTGGTTCGCCAAACGCAAGTTCGATCCGCCATCGGCATGACATTTGCCGCTGGTCTGCGCGCTTTGCTACGCCGAGATCCGGATGTCATTCTCGTTGGTGAAATGCGCGACGTCGAGACGGCGCAACTAGCTGTCCGCGCTGCTCTCACGGGGCATTTAGTGTTTTCCACATTGCATACCAACAACGCCGTAGGCGTCATTCCGAGAGTCATTGATATGGGGGTGGAACGCTATCTTCTGCCTTCGGCCTTAACCGCGATCATTGGGCAACGATTAGTCTGCAGGCTCTGCGATGCGTGTCGGGTTCGCGATCCGGCAGCCGATCAATGGCGCGACAAGTTTCCGGAAATCTTAGGTTCTGTGTCCGAATTGTGGGCTGCACAAGGGTGCGAGCGCTGTTTAGGATCAGGTTACAGCGGCCGCCGCGCAATCTTCGAAGCGCTCGTCATCGACGAGGACTTCCACGATCCAATTGTCGAAGCAGCGAGCCCTGCGAGTTTGGAACAGCTGGCGTTAAGCAAAGGTATGCATTCAATGTTCATGGATGGCTTGCGCAAAGCAGGTCTTGGCTTGACCAGCGTCGAGGAAGTACTGCGGGTTGTTCGCTAACGAACAACCGCGCGAAATACTGCATACATCCGGTAGTGGGTGTTACCGCATAGGGCAGAACCGTGGCGGCGTTTAAATATCGAGCGGTCGATTCGTTGGGTGCAAAGGCGACTGGGATTGTGGAAGCCGACGATCCCAACCACCTGGACCGGTTGCTGCTGGAACTCGGCTATTGGCTGATCGAAGCGAGTCCGCATGAGCGCGAGAAGAGGCGATCCAGTGGCGCTAAAGTATCGCGTCGCGACATGATTGAGTTGTGCAGCGCCATGAGTGCCATGCTCGACGCCGGCATTACGATTGTGGACGCCATGAAAACCATGGCGCGAGAAACTCCGAACGATGCATTTCGTTGGGTCCTCGGCGATCTGTCAATGAATATCGAAGCAGGTAGCACCTTAACAGAGGCAATGGAGCGCCATCCTAAAGTGTTTCCCAGCCAGATCACGAATATTGTCAAAGCCGGCGAGTACAGCGGAAATCTAGGGACCTCGTTTCGCGAGGTGATGCTGCATTTGGAGTGGGTGGAACGGCTGGTCTCGGATCTGAAGCAAGTGAGCATCTACCCCTTGGTCGTGTTGTTTACGGTGAGCTTATTCGTGTTGCTTCTGTTCGGCTTCGTTGTTCTGACGTTTGCCGAACTGCTGGCGGAATTGGGTATGACATTGCCGCTCATCACGCGCCTGGTGATCAGTGCCGGAGATTTCGTTAAAGCGTACTGGTGGGCGCTGCTCGGTTTTCCCATCGCGCTTACGAGTACGTATCG
>JAQCEL010000193.1 GCA_027618655.1 Pseudomonadota bacterium
GGTCTTCGTCTAACGCATCTCTGATGAGTGTTTCTTCGATGTAAGGATCTTCGTGGAATCTGGCGAGATCGCCAACCACATCTTGGTACTGCTTATTCGCGTCTGGGCGCAGCCGTTTTTCTCGTTCGTAGTCGTACTTGCGACGCAGCTCTTGCGGATCGAATCCGAGTTCCTCAATGCTGGGTATGTTCGGGCCTGAGTTCTGTGGAGATGCGCTCATGAGAGACTCCTGATTTGGATGGAATGTTGAAACTATCCGTAGTAACGTAAGGTTGAACGCGCGCCTGTGTCAAGGTGAAACGCGCCTTCAGATACAGAGAATAATTATTGCGCCGCGTCATTGGTGCGCCCAGCAGCGCCAAGTTACTGCCATACCGTTTGGCGATGAAATTGTGTTCAACAGCGATGTGATGTGGCGGCTGGACGTCAAAAAGGGGACGAGGCCGCTTTGTCTCGCGTGGATCATCGACCCTAGAAATCACCGGTCTGCCTTTTATAAGACAGCCCGGTGATCCTTAACCGTGCAGCGCGCCTAAGCGTGACCGTAGCGTAACAATTTACCGGGGGTCGCGTTCGTGCAGGCGCCACTCTTAAACGTGACTTCTCCGTTAACCATAATGTAGTTATACCCAACGGCCTTCTGTACGCGACGCCATTCGTCGCCCGGAAAGTCATGGGCAATTTCGGACGGCGTGGAGTGCAAGGTGTCGTAGTCGTAGACCACGATATCCGCTGGTTGTCCTTCTGCGATAACGCCGCGGTCGGATAAACCAGCCATCTTTGCTGGCAGGCACGACAATCGGTAATGCGCTTCTTCGAGGCTCAGGATATCTTTCTCACGAACGAAGTCGGCGATAAATTCCGTCGTATAGCGCCCGATGGTGACGAACTTCGTGTGTGCGCCGCCATCGGACACGCCCGGTACGGTGATTTCGCTCGCGAATATTTCGCGATTTAGATCGACGTCCGTATTAAACGCAGGGGTGAATATAACGGTTCGTAGATCTTCATCGAGGACGAGATCAAGCATCGCTTCAATGGGGTGTCGGCCTTGGGCTTCACCGAGTTGTTGCAGATTCATGCCTTCCCATTTCTTATTCGCGGGTTTGACAGTTTCTTTGATGATGAACTCTTTGATGGGACCGCACGCGATTGGCATGCGTCCGTTATCGTAGTCTTCGCGCAGTCGAGCACGTAGTGCGGGGTCTCGCATTTTACGCATGCGCTCAGGCACATCGCCTAAGGTGACTTCACGCCAATCATCTTGACCGTCGAGTAAATTGAAATCTTCGAACGTGTAGGTCAAATCATTGCCGACGTTCACCGCTTGTAAGTAAACAAGGTTTCCGCGCTCTTGCGCTTTCTCAGCCCAGTCAACGAGGCGGCGGCTTTGTCGAGGATGATAGTTGTTTGCGGACACGACGTTAAATAAAACGGGACGACCAGAGACTTCGGCGAGTTTTTCGACAAAGATCAGATCTTCGCGAATGTCATCTTGGGCTTGTGTGATTTGGATACTGCCTTGGCCGCGTTTGCGCAAAACCTCAGCGAACGCCAAACACGTATCGTCGCTCATGCAGTCGGTAACCATCGGCGTGCCGTCGTAATCGCGTTGGACCGACATGAACCCATCGCCTAAATGTTGCACCGACCAGCCACACGCGCCGGCATCCATGGCATCGTCGATCAGAGAACACATTTCTGCGAGTTCCTCAGCACTCGGATCGCGTGACTTCGCCTCTTCTAAGCCCATGACCCAAATCATTAACGGGCCGATCGGCACGTAGGACACCACGTTCACACCTTTAGGCATGCGTGCGAGAGAATCTAACCATTCAGGAAACGTTACCCAGTCCCACAACATTCCTTGCTTCATTGACTCGAATGGGATCGCTTCCACGCGCGACATACTCAACATCGCGCGTTCGCGATTTTCTGGCGCGACCGGCGCGAATCCAAATCCGCAATTTCCTAACACGAGTGACGTAACCCCGTGCCATCCGGATAAGGTGCAGTACGGATCCCATTGGATTTGCGCATCGTAGTGGGTATGTAGATCAACAAAACCTGGGGCGACGATTAAGCCCGTTGCATCGATGACTTCTTTTGCGTCCGTTGCCTTAAGTCCACTTTTAGAAATGGAAACAACTTTGCCATCGGATATCCCGATGTCGCCGCGAAATCGTGGTGCACGCGTGCCATCTACAATCGTACCGTTTTGAATTAGGACATCGAACTGGGACATGGAATATTCTCCTGTTATGAGATTGCTGCTACCAACACACGGTTCCGATAGGAGGGAGTTGAACCGACTTCGAGTTTTCGCAACATCGTTAGGGGTTGAAAGCTTGGCATGATAGTACTCCAGCCGTATAGGTAGGTAAATCGGCCTCACCACACCCACTTAAGCGTGTTACTTGGCGTGGCTCTTTGTTGCAGCGCAAGATGTGATTAATCCGAAGCGTTACCCAGTTAGGTCATTACGATCTCGCTGGTGACAGACACTTCCGGCGATTGACGGATCGTCTGCAAGACCACGCAATAGCGTTCCGTCAATTCAATGAGTTTGTCGACGGTTTCTTTTGGCGCATCAGTATCGAGCTTGAAACCGAGTCGGATGTTACGCAGGCCAACCGGGGCATCTTTGGCGACCGCCAGCGTGCCACGAAAGTCGAGATCGCCTTCCGCGTAAAGCGATGCGTCACGTAGATTAATTTCTAGCGAAGTCGCAACCGCTTGTAGGGTTACGCCAGCGCACGCGACCAGCGCCTCTAACAGCATATCGCCGGAACAAGCCTGGGATCCGTCTCCGCCCGTGGCTGGGTGCAAACCCGCTTCGACGATTGCTTGCCCTGTTGAGACTTTGCAAGCGATGCCTTCGGCCGTGCGACCTTCGGCACGTAATGTCACGACAGCTGATCCGGGGTCTTCTCGGTATTGTGCTTTTAGCGGTGTTTGCAATGCCCTTAATTGCTCTGATTTCATAATGCGTTCCTGTGGTTAGCGATGGAGTGGCGTTTTCTGCATCGGGGGGATTTTGCGCCGCCGATGCGAGTTTTCAATGGCAGTTAATCTAAGCGCAGGCAACCGTTAGCGCAATTTGTTTGCCGAGTAAGGTGATTCCGGGCGGTCGAGCCGGTAGCTTGGATTCGCGCTCAGGTGAATAACTCACCAGCCGAGCGCGCCCGCTCAACGAGGCTCTTTTGGTCGTCATGCAAATACCGTGACGCTAATCCAATCAAACAAGCAGCACCTAGGTTCATCCATAGCGCGACCATCATGCCGTTACGTAAATCGCCGGTTAAGTCGGATACCAAACCAACCGTGAATGGACCGAGCGCGAGTCCGAACAAGGTCACTGTCAGAATGTAGACAGCACTTGCCGTACCGCGCATGCGCGGCAGAACGAGATCGGTAACCGTTGAACCGGCAATGCCGAGCCACGCCGCACCCGCGAATGCAACGATTGCATTTAGCGCGAATGCCAAATTTGCTGAATCCGTATGTAGCATCCAGATGCCCGCAGGTATCGGAACCAGCGCCGCTATGATGGCAACGTATAAGCGGCCACACGGATGGTGCTTGCGCCAAACATCGGCCAATGTCCCGCAGATGGTCGCGCCGAGGAAGCCGAATCCAGCTACGATGCCGCCAAGTTTGAAGCCAAGGTCCTCGATCGCTATGTCGTGGTAGCGGATGAAAAATGGCGCGGTGAAATACGTGAGACCGTAGGTCGAAAAAGCAAACAATGAAAGCCCAAGAACAAACAGGACCCAAGCCCGCGATCCAAGAATCAATCTTGCCGCGGGCGGATCACGCAAGCGTAAGCATTGGGCCCATGAGACGGTCGCATAGAAACCAATGGCAAGTGCGCCCCATTGCGCTGGATTGTTGAGCTGTTTGGTTAACGCGTAGGCCGCGACGAGCAATGCGCCCAAAGTCAGGATGTTAATGGCAATCGTGCGGTTCGTTGCGTGTAAGCGATGGAGATTGAAGATCGAAAAGCCGGGCAGCACGGCGCTCAATTCGATGCCGAATTCACGAAACGGGCGTGCGACCGGGACCGACTTTATGCCATCCATCTTGCCGCGTTCTGGTTCTTTGAGCGTCCGAACCCAGATGGCGAGCAACAAGCCAGGCAAACCAACCACAAAAAACGCGACCTGCCATCCCGCCAGGCCGAACGGCGCGGTGCTGCCGGCAAAAGCGTCGTTCCAGCGCGCGACAACGTGGCCGCCGATAAATGTACCAAGTCCGGCGCCCACATAAACGCCGCTCGCGAGAATCGCCATGACGGTGGCGCGTCGCGCTGGCATAAACGAATCTGACAGTAATGAATACGCACACGGTCCAGTGCCTGCTTCGCCAACCCCGACCGCGATCCGGGCGAGCCCCAGTTCGAGAAAATTCCGCGCGAAACCCGATAGCACGGTCGCCAGGCTCCAGAATGCGACGGCGTAGGCGATAAACGTGCGACGTATCCATACATCGGCCAAACGTCCGAATGGAATACCAAACAAAGCGTAGAAAACAGCGAACGCCGTACCGAACAAGAAGCCCATTTGCGCGTCGCTCAAAGCGAGGTCGCGTTTGATCTCCTCATTTAGAATCGCAAGAATTTGGCGGTCGAGAAAATTGATGATGTAAACCAACACCAATAGGCCGAGCGTGTAACAGGAATAACGAAATTCGGCTGGGGTTTGGGTTGGCGTTGGAGGGGGCGAAGCCACGTTAATCCAATCGAGTGCTTAGGGACCAGCGGGGAGTATAAGCGTAATTGCTGGGTGGCGGAGGGTGCGCGAACCGGTCCATGGTTCGCGTTGCGCACTTGCCGCGTGCGTAGCGTTCGCTATCCGTTTGGGTGTCTGTAGTCACTTGAAATTGGCACATGGTTAAATCGAATCGAGTTTCGCCGCGCCGTTAGTGCCATCGCGGGGCGCAGTGGTACGGCGTTTGACTATCCGACTACCAGTTTTCTACCCACGGGCGCAGGACCGCTTCGAACGTCCAGGTTGAGCGGTGCTGACGATGCAGGTGCAGGTAGGTTTCGGCGATGCGCGCAGGATCGGCCATATTGTCGTCAACCGTCGTTCCTGCGAGTCGATGCCAGCGCGTGCCGTCTTCCTGTGTCCATCCGATGGCGGTGTCGATGGGCACGTGCGCGACATGGATACCCTTCGGCATCAGTTCGCGCGCCATGCTTTGCGCAAGCCCGGTCTTGCCATGACAGGACATCGCAAACGCGCCGCTCTTTGGATAGCCTTTATAAGCGGCGCTCGCGTTCGTGAAAATGATCGTGCCGCGATGCGCATCACCCACTGGTTCTTCCGCCATCATGCTAATGGCCGCTTGTTGACCGACAAGAAACGCGCTGTAGGTGGAATTTTGCAGCGTGTCGAGAACGAGTTTCGGATCAACTTCAACGATTTCTTTCCGAAATATGTCGACCGTTCTGCCATCAATGTTGTGTACGACTAGTTTAGGTCGGCCGAGATCGGCGACGACATGGCGAAACAATTCGGCGACCGACTCAGGGTCTTTCGCATCACACGGGTAGCAGCGCACGCCGTAGTCGTTCGCTAGCGCTTTTAGCGCTGGCTTGTCTGGCGTGCGCGCCGCAACGGCGACGCTCATCCCGACCGAAGAGAAAAGGCGCGCGCAACTCGCGCTCACCCCGGGTCCACCGCCGACGATTAACGCAACTTCGCCTTGGTTTACGGAAGTACCTGTGTTCCCAGTTGCGACCATTGTGTGCTCCTTTAAATATTTTAGTTGCTGCGTAACATAAGCCGTTGCCGGGCAGGGCTCGCATACATCGTCACGTCGGATGATTGCCGACGTGTACGAAATTGACCCCGCTCTGGCCCGCGCCGGCGTCTAAATTGCGCTCTATCGGCGATCGATAAAAACGCGCTCTTTACCAATAAATATGGGCGAGGTCGGTAAATCGATGAACTTCCGTTCGTCGTCGATAGCGATCTCCATCGCGCGATTGGCTTCCGGAACGTCAGCCATACTGAGTAAATCGGCACGACTAAACCATGCTTCTGCATGGCCGTAGTAGGGTGGTTCTTTAGTGCCACGCGCTCCAGTGAGCGCGGACTCCAAGGGATGTGGGTAGTAATGTACTTGCACGTAGCGTTGCATGCGGAACCCGGTCGAGACACCTCGGATCAATGGGCCGTGATTTGTCCGCCAATAAAATTGCGCTTCTTCAATGGTTTGATTGGCGAGTTTTCGCAGCGGGAAGAAAAGTTTCACGAGCGGACTGTGTTGGGTTGCGACCATGTACTCGGTGGGATTGACCTGCGGATATTCGTGCGCGAACCACAAGGGGGAATTCGGTAAATCGATGAAGTTTTTTTCGTCCTCGAGCAGCTCTTTGGCCGCCGCCTGGCCCGCCGGGGTATTAAACGCTTCCAGCGCTTGTGGATCAGTCCACCACAATTCGGCCACCCCATCATAAGGCTCAATGGTGCAGTTACGGGCTTTCGCTAAAGCCTCGTTGATCGGATCGTCCAACGTGTGCAACTGAATATACCGGTGGATCCCGAGCGTGGCCGCGTGACTCGCGGCCAATGGCCCGTGAACATCACGCCAATACGTTTGGAAGTCTGCGCGGCTCATACCGGCTTTTCTGCGTAAGGCAAATTCAATTCGGATCATTTTAGTCTCCTGGGCTGGAACGATTGATGGTTCGGTTGGCTATCGATTTCGCGGGGCGGCAGCCAGTCCATTATGGCGCGTAGCGCCATATCGAATGTCGCGAGGCCCTTTTATACAGAAAATCTCGCCGCGGTTGTACACGACGCGGGTATTGCACTGTGCCCCATCCAAGCTTGCTTGATCGGGTGCAGGGTCGATGTTGCGCGTTGGTGTACAGCGAATTTGGACGAATTACCACATTTGTAGTAGGCGATCGCCGGTCGATTTGGGTTAGGATCGCGAAAACATTCAAAAAACAAAAAGGAATGTGCCCATGTATAAGGAATTCTTCAGCCTCAAAGCGCGCCCGTTCAGCCTGCTGCCGGACCCCGCGTATCTCTATCTCAGTCCGAAGCACGAAGTCGCCATGTCGATCCTCGAATACGCAGTGAACGCCGATCTCGCGCTGACGGTAGTGACTGGCGAAGTCGGTTCAGGGAAAACGACCTTAGTCCGCCAACTGATGCGTGAGCTCGAAGATAGCGTGACGATCGGCCTAATTTCTAATACCCATAACGCGTACAACCGACTCATGGAATCGGTGGCGCTCGCGTTTGGCCTGCCCTTCAAAGGCAAAGATAAAATTGAGCTGTATCAGGAGTTTACCGACTTCTTAATTGCACAATATACGGCTGGGCGGCGAACCTTGCTGATTGTCGATGAGGCGCAAAACTTGGACGCGGCGACCTTAGAAGAAATCCGTTTACTGACCAACATAAACGCTGACGAACACACGCTGATCCAGGTCTTGCTCGTTGGTCAGCCCGAATTACATGATCTGCTCAAGCGACATGAGTTACGCCAACTCGCGCAGCGCATTGGTGTGATGGCGAAACTTGAACCTTTGGACGAAAAGGAAACGGCTAACTACATACGCCATCGGTTAGTGCTCGCCGGCGGCGATCCAAAGATTTTCCACAAAAACGCCTTACGTTTAGTGTATTGGAACAGCGGCGGTATTCCGCGCGTCATCAACACCTTATGTGAGCTCGCGCTGGTCTACGCTTATGCGGATCGAAAAAACAAAGTTGACGCAGTGCTAGTTGCCGATATTGCACGCGATCGAATCGATACGGGCTTGTATGGAAGCGCCGTTTACGATGTTACTATGTTGAAATCATCCGACGGTGTCGGACTAGCAAATGACGAAACGCGCGCTAGCCGAAAAGCGCGAGCGAAGCCGATCGATGCAGCGGCGGCGGTGGCAGCGTCGCGTTCCGCAGCAGTGCCTGGACCTGAGGATAGAAATGTTGTTGACTTGGCGGTTGATGGCAGCGGCGCGGAAATCGTGACGCTGGCGAAAAAGGCATCGCACGCTTAACACGTTGTTCTTGTCGTGATTGGCTGTCTACCAGGAGCGCGGTTGGCACGCTAAAATAAGCCGCATTCTCTCCAACGTGGTGTTGGGTGGCGGATGTAGCGCTAAGCTTTCGACTAGAGCGATTGACGATTGATGAGATTGCGCGCTTTATTCGCGCACCCGGCGCACTCAATACCCATGACTGAACAAACCAGTAAGCAGAATCGATCCGTTGCGGTATGGCTATTGGTTTGCTGCGCGCTGGTGTTCGCTATGGTCATGCTCGGCGGTATCACCCGGCTCACAGGATCCGGACTATCTATCGTGCATTGGCGACCCCTTACTGGCGTCTTACCGCCGCTGCAAGCCGCCG
>JAQCEL010000194.1 GCA_027618655.1 Pseudomonadota bacterium
TTTTGAGGAGCGTAGTGGTTCTAGGTAACGAGAAATCGCACGTTTTTGGGCCGTTGTCCCAGCAGCGCAATAGATTGTTCCTAAGTCCAACAGGCTGCGAGCACCTCTTTAAGAACGCGCATTCCCCTGCCGAGGGAAGCAATCCGCAGCACGGAGCTTTGTTTTATCTTTAGCGACTCGACTATCCATTTCATTTCTCCCTATGTGCACGTGCGCATTGGCTGGCTGTTGGTCGCAACTGTGATCGTCTTATCGCTCGTGCCAGATATGCCAATACCGCAAACCGTGCCAGGTTATAGCGATAAAGTTGCGCACGCGCTGGTCTACGCCGGATTAACGATATGGTTCGCGGTTGCGGCGCTCCGCCATCGTTGGCGAGTCGTTGCACGTTGGATGTTTATCCTTGGTGTGGTGCTTGAGGCCTGCCAAGCGATCGTCCCGTATCGGATGGCTTCGCTGGAAGACATCATCGCCAACAGTCTTGGAATTATTTTAGGCCTGTTAATCGCAACGTTGCTGATCGCTGGATCCAGAACGCTCGCCCGCGCAAAATAGCGGTCTTACGTATTAGACCTAGCGGCTACGCCTTGCCTGCCGCAATCATTCAGATCTCCGCAAAACTTGAGGTTAGCAAACCACTATGGATGCACAAAGCGTCGCAGCACGACCCCTTGACGGGCTTAGAGTTATTGAAGCGGGACAGTTACTAGCGGGTCCTTTTGCTGGCACGATCCTTGGCTACTTTGGCGCTGAAGTCATAAAAGTTGAATCGCCGGACAAAGGCGATCCAATCCGCGGTTGGCGGCAGCTGCGTAACGGTCAATCGCTGTGGTGGTCTAGTCTCGCGCGCAACAAAAAATCCGTTACCTTGGATCTAAAAAGCGATCGCGGTCGAGAGCTCATGGGAGAACTGATCAAATCAGCCGACGTTTTAGTCGAGAACTTCAAGCCTGGCACAATGGAAAAATGGGGTTTAGGTCCCGACGAATTTAAGCAATCCAACCCAGGACTTATCTACGCGCGGATTTCCGGTTATGGCCAAACTGGTCCATCCGCTCCCAAGGCGGGTTTCGCCTCGGTCTGCGAGGGCTTCGGCGGATTCCGCTACGTCAATGGATTTCCCGGCCAATCACCCGTCCGTCCCAACTTGAGCATGGGTGATACCTTGGCAGGGATCCACGCAGCGTTAGGCATTTTACTTGCTTACATAAACCGCACCCGCGGCGGCAATGGGAAAGGTCAAGTGGTCGATGTCGCGATTTTCGAAAGCGTTTTTAACTTGCTCGAAGGCGTGGTGCCCGAATACGACGGCGCCGGAATAATTCGCGAGCCGTCAGGCTCAACGCTGACTGGGATCGTGCCCTCGAACACCTATCGATGTGGCGATGGAAAACTCATCGTCATCGGCGCGAACACGGATTCGATGTTTAAGCGACTGTCCAAAGTGATGGGCGAGAGCGAGATGGGGGATGACCCGCGGCTGGCGGATAACAACAAACGAGTTCAGCATCAAGATGAAATTGACGGAAAAATCGCCCACTGGGTTAGCTCCGAACCGGCTGCGATAATTCTCCAGCAGCTCGACGACGCGGGTGTCGCCGCCGGTCCCATATACAGTGTGGCGGACATTTTTACCGACCCACAATATGCGGCACGCGGACTACTGCAAAAAGTAACTGTCGATGGCGAACCCTTAACGATCCCGGCAATTGTGCCGCATCTCTCAGAAACGCCAGGCGCGACGCTCTGGCCGGGCCCTCGCCTCGGCTCCCACAACGATGAGATATTCTCTGAATTACTCAAGCTATCGAAAGAACAGCAAGCGGAACTACGCTCATCCGGTGTCATTTCATAGCGACACGGTTTTTCCCCACTAATGGATGATTGCTTGTTTGCTTACGGGACGCTTTTGGTTCCGGAATTGTTAGCCGCCGTGCTTGGCATTCCTGGGCCACTAGGGCGTCCGGCCAAACTACACAATTACGCTTGCTTCAAAGTTCGGCGTGCTGCCTATCCAGCGATTATTTACCGCGAAGCTTGCGCTACGCATGGGCACGTATTCGCCGGGATTGATCCGTATCTGTGGTCGAGACTTGACCGTTTCGAATCCAGCTTGTACAAACGTCAGACCGTTACCATTGAACTCGCCAACCAGGAATTTATTGAGGCGCAAACTTACGTTCTGTCTGACGATTCGCACGGCCGCCTCACAGATGAATCTTGGGATCTAGAAACTTTTCGATGTCATCATTTAAAGAAGTATTTGGCTCGACTTTAGGGCGTTCTAGTTGGCGCCAAACCATTCGACAATCATGTCATTGTCGCCTAGCACTCCAATGCTTGGTAATAACAGCGATCGTCGTCACCTGCTTACCAGCGCGCAGCGAGGCGGACGATCGAGCCCCTGCGAGTGTCCAGAAACTTATCGATGCGTATAAGATCCCCACCAGCGCGATCAGTCTAATCGCGCAAGAGATCGGGGCTAACAAGCCACTAGTTCGGCTGAACGAAAACCAGGCAAGAAATCCCGCGTCGACGATCAAAGTAGTGACGACGTTCACGGCCCTGGAAGTACTCGGACCCACGTACACCTGGCCGACAGAACTCTATGCGCTCGGGCCCATAAAACAAGGCGTCTTACAGGGCGATCTGGTGCTCAAAGGCTACGGCGACCCGAATTTAGTCACGGAAGAATTTTGGATCCTACTCGGCGAGCTTTATGCACGCGGCGTTAAAGCAATTACGGGAGATTTGGTCGTCGACGACAGTTTCTTCCACATACCTGCGGGCGATCCGGGTGATTTCGATGCGCGGCCCGATCGACTCTACAACGTCTTACCGAACGCGGCGATGGTGAACTTCAAAGCGGTTGAATTCCAATTTTATCCCGCCAGAGATGGCAAACACGTGGACATCCGCGTTCGTCCAGAAATGCCGAATTTGCGCGTGACCAATAATCTTTCAATTTCGAAAGGGAAATGCGGCGGCTATGAGCGCGGAATCGACATGCAAATTCCCGATCGAAGAACGAACGACCACGTCGTGTTTTCAGGGGCGTTTCCGGCAAGTTGTCGCTCTCAGGCAATGCAACGTAGCGTTCTAAATCATGAGACTTACGTGTATGGGACATTCAAGCACCTTTGGAAACATTGGGGAGGTTCGATTGAAGGCACCGTTCGCAAAGGCGTAGCGCCAAAACAGCGCGCGCTTGTCACGAAACAATCTCGAGCGCTCGCTGAAATCATTCGCGGGGTGAACAAATGGAGCAATAACGTGATGACTCGCTTGTTGCTTTACGCATTAGCAACGTCGAAATTCACGCCCCCCTATACAAAAGAACAAGGGATCGAAGTCGTTCGCGACTACATGCACGAAAATCACATTGACGCCTCGAGCCTAATTATCGATAACGGCGCCGGTTTATCACGCGACGCTAGAGTGTCGGTCAAATTCATGAACGAGCTGTTGCAGCATGCCTACCGTAGCCCGTATATGCCCGAGTTTATTTCTTCACTTTCGCTACTCGGGTTGGACGGTACGACCCGACGCCGTTTCACGCGCCGTTCGGAAACGGGACAGATGCATTTAAAAACAGGAAGTATTGACGGCGTATCCGCGGTCACTGGATACGTAAACGCGCGTAGCGGCAAAACCTATACGGTCGCGCTAATCGTCAATTACAAAACAGCTCATCAAGGACCCGGGATAGCCATTCAAAATGCGTTTCTGGAGTGGGTTTACAATCAATAGCGGCATTAGCTCGCCACGCGAGTTCGCCCGTCCGGATTAAACCCACCCAAGATGATAGCGACGAGGGTACTAACGTGAGCGGATTGCCCCATCCATTCGGCTTACGATATCTGACAATATGGCGCGCGATGTCGCGAAATTCAGCCTGACAAACCCTTGTCCAGGCTCGCCAAATCGAGCGCCATTGCTGAGTGCAACTTTTGCGTGTTTCAGGAAAAATGTGCACGGATCGGGCGAAAACTTATAGGCACTGAAATCAAACCAAGCGAGATACGTTGCTTCAGGCGAATGATGAATAGTATCTGACCAGTTCGATCTAGCGTGCGCGGACAAATAATCGCGATTGCTCTGGAGATACGCTAGCGTAGCGTCCAACCAATCTTGCCCTTCAGTCAATGCCGCAGTCACCGCCGCGATGCTGAGCGCCGATACGCCGCCGCGCAGGTGGCGTGGCACTTGCGAATATTTCTTGCGTAAGTTATCCCCGCCAAACACGGCAAACGCCATGCAAATTCCCGCGATATTAAACGCCTTGCTCGCTGACATTAGCGTAACCGTGTGCTCGGCAACTTCGTTCGAAAGACTCGAGATCGGGATATGCCCGCTCGGTTTGAACACCAAATCGGCATGGATTTCATCGGAAATAATCGTTAAGTCGTTTGCCAGCGCGATTTCAGCAAGCTGTTCAAGTTCCTTTCTGGTAAAGCTTCGGCCCGTAGGATTATGCGGGTTGCAAAGCAGTAGCACGCGAGTGGTACGGTCAATTTGGCTGCGCATGTAATCAAAATCGATTTCGTAACCGTGAGCGCTGTTTACTAATGGACACAAGATTAGGCGGCGCTTAGTTGCGGTCGTCGAACTCATAAAGGGCGGGTAGATTGGAGTTTGGATTACAACACCGTCGCCATCGCCAGCGACGGCCAGTAATCCGAAATAAATTGCCTGGACGACATCATTGAATAGATCCACTTGGTGCGCAGAGATATCCCAGTTGAATCGTTCAGAAACTCGCTGGCAAAAAATCTCTGGCAAGCCACTCGCCTCGACCCCAACCGGATAACCACAGTCCGAGCGTGACAACCTGAGTTCGATGGCTTTGCGGATCGGACTCGCGATCTGGAAATCCATGTCTGCGACCCACGCTGGGATCACATCATCTGGATATTGTGTCCACTTTTCGCCCTGGCGTTCGCGCAAACGTCGAATGTCGAGATCGTAGTTATTCATTCGTGACGGGTTCTAAACTAAATGGGATTCTTGAAAAGCGATGATCAGCAATATTCCGGCGCTAATCAGTGTGAACTGCACGACGGTGTCTTTGACTCTACTCCCTCGATGAAGCGTCGGGATTAAGTCAGCGACGGCGATGTAAATAAAACTCGCAGCCGTAAATGCGAGAATATAAGGCAACACGGCTTGGACGTATTGAATTGCCCACCACGCGATCAATGCCCCAATCACCATGGCGAGACTCGTGATGCCGTTTAGCATAAAAGCTCGCCATCGCGACATGCCAGAATTGATAAGAATGGCGAAATCTCCGAGTTCTTGTGGGATTTCGTGCGCGACCACCGCGATGCCAGTAGCGATCCCGACGTTTATGTCGGTAATAAACGCGGCAGTCAACAAGATGCCATCGAGAAAATTGTGGAATGTATCGCCGACAACGATGAGTGCCCCAGCGGACTTCGCGCCGCGATGGTCATCGTGCGGTTCGTGGCCGTGATGGTGCGCATGGCGCCAAATTAGCGCTTTCTCGAGTATGAAAAAAACGAAAATACCGAGCAACACCGTCATCATCACGCCGCTCGATCCCGGAGACGATTCGTGGTCGAGCGCATGCGGGAGTAAGTGAATGAACGCGACCCCGAGCAAGACGCCGGTCGCGAAGCTCACTAAGGCTGACAGGCTACGCACGCGCGCACGTTCAGGTAATAACAAATACGCCCCGGCCGTGGCGACGCTAAGTAAGCTTCCGAGAACGCTAAACGCGATAATCCAGCTGAGAACACTCATCAATTTAGGATGGCTGCTAGGCCGAGCGGTGGCCGTTGATTAGGGGCGCTCATGGTATCCGATCCGCATACCACGGAGTACCCCGCGCGTCGCGCAATCCCTTAGGCGGACTGCGATATGTCGTTGTTGCTACCCAGCGTCACGGATCAGCACGGGTGCGCCTCTGCCAATGCCGAGTAATTCTGCTGCGCTTTGTTCAGAGCGCGCAATTTCGACGACTTGTAGCGAATTGATCAGGGCCAATAGACCACCCGGGGCGACATCTGCGTAGGTTCTCAATAATGGAATATCGCGTCCGCCTGCGTGCACGACGGGAGATTTGAAAGCGGCTAATTCTGATCGGTCGATGTTGGTTATTAAATTCCCGAAATTATCGGACGTGATCACAATTCCGTGCAGTTCGCCCCTGCGCATATCCGGTGGCTCGATCAAGGAGGGAATGAAATCATCAGTCGGATCGCCAAGTGCCGTGGGCGCAATTTGTCCCGCGGCGAGCGCCGCCGCTAAGGGTGCAAAGATGTCACGACCGTGGAACGTCGCACTGACAGATTGAAGCGAAATCCCGGCTAACTTCTCCTCCTCCACATGGATCACCGTCGCGTCACAAGACTCGATAACCCCTGCGAGTAAACCATTGTCGGGCGCTAAAAATAGATGTTGCTCAGCCATCACCAACAACACGGATCGATCTGTGCCGACACCCGGATCGACCACTGCCAAATGGACCGTGCCGTTTGGAAAATAACGGAATGAGCGTTCCAACCAAAACCCAGCCTCCGCTGGCCAGTGGACGAACGCTTCGTGAGTTAGATCAATGATCTTAGCGTCAGAAAAGCGATTTAAGATCACGCCTTTCATGGTGCCGACGAACGGACCGCGATGACCGAAGTCAGTTGTTATCGTAATAACCCCGCAAGGCTTGAAAGAATCGCTCATATTGCCTATTCCCTAGTGGCTCATGTGTGAGTTGATTATGCCTTGAATTACCTAAAGCTACTTATCGTGTCGGGCCGTTGTCACAGATAGCGCGAAATCCAGCAGCGAGAAACGGCACCATTTTGGCGTGAATGACGTCAAGATCCGATGATCGGCAGCGGCCCTCGGACAGTTGATCGATGCGGCCAGTTTCCGCAAACGTGGTGATCATTGCACCCAAAAGAAAATGGAACGCCCAGTAAACATCGCGTTCCGCCGACGACGGTAAGACTAGCTTCACCTTATCGATAAACAATCTTGCTACGGGGTCAAACTGACTAGCCATCACGACTTCTGTCCAACGCGGCGAATTCGCGATCTGGGCAATTAAGCGCCCATAACTTTTCCACCCAGGTCCCCCGCGCATGCTTTTTTCAGTAAATGGTCGCGTGAAAGCGTCAATCAATTGCTCAATGGAGGACGACGCATCAAGCTCACAGAGCGCTCGCGTGCGTGCTTCGTTGAGCTCGTCCGCGCGGCGTCTAACAACGGCTAAGAATAAATTAGTCTTCGGTCCGAAGTGGTAGTTTGCCAATGCGAGTTCAACACCCGCAGCTTGCGTGATCTTACGCAGCGAGACGCCATCGAATCCGAATTCTGCAAACAAATTCTCCGAAGCGTTGAGGATCCGGTCTTGCGTCGACAGCTCATTTTCGGTGTTGGCCATGGCGCCCGTATAGTACTTGAAATGGATTGAACGATCGTATAAATATGAACGATCGTTCAATTTTTCAGCTCGCGATACCCGCACCGTCCTCGGCCCCCGGCGTATCCAATCACCACATAAGGAAACTTCCCCCATGCCTTCTTATTTATGCGGCCTCGATATCGGTGGGACGTTTACAGACTGTGTCTTGATAGATGAGGCTGGTACTTTAACGATTTCGAAGGCCCCCTCAACACCCAGCAATTTCGCCGAGGGCGTGCTTGAAGCCGTCTCGCGCGCTGCTAAAAAAATTGGGCTCGAGTTACCCGAATTACTCGACTCGATAGCGGTACTTGCGCATGGAACAACGGTTGGCACCAATGCCGTGATTCAACGTCGAGGCGCAAAAGTTGGCTTGATTACCACCAAGGGCCACAACGATGTGATTCATATCATGCGCGGTTCACGTGGACTGAGTGGCCAAGATATCAAGCTCATTGTGCACATTCCTGAAAGTAGTAAGCCGGACCCGATTATCCCCAAGCGGCTGATCCGCGGCATTTCCGAACGGGTGGATTGTTTCGGCAAGGTGATCGTCGCGCTCAACGAAGCCGAAGCGCGTGCCGCGATCATCGAGCTACGGGATGCCGGTTGTGAAGCGCTAGCGATTTGTTTTCTGTGGAGCTTCCTCGATCCTAGCCACGAGCGGCGCGTGAAAGAAATCGCGCAGGAATTAGCGCCTGATCTCTACGTCACTTGCTCGACGGAACTCGCGCCCAAGTGGGGAGAATATGAACGCACGACCGCAGTGGCCCTGAACGGCTACATCGGCCCGACAAC
>JAQCEL010000195.1 GCA_027618655.1 Pseudomonadota bacterium
TGGTCCAGTGTTTTTGGCCGTTAACGATATAACCGTCGCCGCTCCGTTCGGCCCGCGTTTCTAGACTCAAGGTATCCAACCCCGCGTTTGGTTCGGTTACGCCAAAACAGGCTTTCTGCTCTCCGCGAATCAATGGCGGCAGCATGCGCTGTTTTTGCTCATCCGTACCGAACACAACGACCGGATTTAATCCGAAGACATTCAGGTGAATCGCGGATGCCCCAGTGAATCCAGCGCCGGATTGTGTGACTGCTTGCATCATGAGGGAGGCTTCCGTGATACCGAGGCCGGAACCGCCAAATTCCTCTGGCATTGCGATGCCGAGCCACCCGCCGTCGGCAATCGCGGCAACGAATTCTTGAGGAAAACGTCCTTCGTTGTCGCATTCCAACCAGTAATCGGCGTCAAAATCACTACACAATTTCGCTACCGCGTCTCGAATCGCGAGTTGTTCGTCGGACAGAAAAAACGACATAAAGGGTTCCTTAATTGTAATTGAGGGACGAAACTAAGTGGCCCGCCCTAAGGTGTCAAGTTCCTTGATTCGGGTTGGAGATACTTTCGCGAATGCTGATCAAACATTTCCGTTTTGCAGCTGAGTTATACTCGGGCAAATTGTGGATAAACGATCTGAACCCGCGCTTATGAGCTCAATCAAAATCGAACCGATACTAAAGCAAGTGACGCCGGTGCTCCCGGATGGGCTTGGCTTTGGTCGCCATTTCACTGGCCGGATGTTCTCCCAGCGTTTCACGGAAGCCGAGGGCTGGAGCGAACCAGCGATTGGTCCGTACGAAAACCTGGTATTAAATCCAGCTGCCGCGGCGCTCCATTGCGGGCAGATGGTGTTTGACGGCACGAAAGCTTACCGCCGCAGCGACGGCGATTTGAATTTATTTCGTGCCGAGCGTAATTGCGAGCGCTTTAATCGCTCTGCAGAGCGCATGGGCATGCCGCCGGTTGATGTTGCCCTGCATTTCGATGCAATCGAAATGCTTGTCGCACTCGAGCATCGTTGGGTACCGGATGTTGATGCGGGTTCGCTGTATGTGCGTCCGGTCATGATCGCAACCGAACCGGTTCTTGAAGTTCGCGCCAGTCGCGAATACCTCCACTATATTATCCTCAGTCCCGTGGGCCCCTATTTTCCTGATGGATTCAACCCAGTATCTGTCTACGTATCGCACGATCAGGTACGGGCCGTGCGTGGCGGTACCGGCGAAGCCAAGACGCCCGGCAACTACGCGGCCAGTATTGCGGTGTCAGAAGCGGCACGCAAACGGGGTTGTCAGCAAGTTCTTTGGTTGGATGCCGTGGAGCGACGCTACGTCGATGAAGTGGGCGCGATGAATATTGCCTTTGTATACGGTGATAATGAAATTCGCACGCCGCCTCTATCAGGAGCGATTTTACACGGCATTACGCGGGATTCAGTGCTGAAACTAGCGCCCGACCTGGGTTATGAAATAAGTGAAACCCCGTTAAAAATAGACGATGTAATGCGCGATATTCAAAACGGTGACATCACGGAAGCCTTTGGGATGGGTACTGCTGCGGTGATCGCGCCGGTCGGTCGTCTCGTTATGCTCGATAAAGAAGTGACCCTCAATGACAACCGCACAGGGCCTGTTGCGCAGCGCTTATTCGACCAGTTAACGGGCATTCAGTACGGTCGAATCGACGACCCCTACGCTTGGACGAGTAGAGTAAATATCGATCGCCGGGACGCTGCCGTTGCCACGAGCTAGAAGGAACCCGATGGACAGTTTCCGACGATATGATTAAGGCTCGAAAAATCATGCGGCTTGGTGAGGGGCTGGCGAGTCGGTATCAACGGGCCCGAAAGCCAAGGTGCAAACGATGACAGATTCCGTTTTTAGTCGCGGTTGCGCGTGGGTCAACGGTGAGTTCGTGCCGATAGATCAAGCCGCGGTCCCGATAACCGACACCGGATTTACACGTTCTGACGTTACCTACGATGTCGTGTCAGTGTGGAACGGTAAATTCTTTCGCCTGGATGCGCACCTCGATCGATTCGAACGAAACTGGAATTTAATGCGGATGCAGCCGATGTTGAGTCGCGACGAGATACGCGACGTCCTGCACACTTGCGTCGCGAAATCGGGTCTGCGAGACGCGTACGTCGAAATGATTATGACGCGCGGCGTTCCAGTCGGCGGCAGTCGAGATACGCGTACATTCCAGAACCGATTCTACGCGTTCGCGATACCTTACGTCTGGATTGCCAATCCAGCAATGCAAGCGGAGGGCATCGACGTAGCGGTCGCGACACAGGTACATAGAATCCCGAGCACGTCAGTCGATCCGACGGTGAAAAATTTTCAGTGGGGCGATCTCGTTCGGGGACTATTTGAGGCTTACGACCGTGATGCTTACACGGCCATTCTGTTGGACGCGGATGGGAACGTCACTGAAGGCCCCGGTTTCAACGTATTTGCCTACTGTGAGGGTATCTTACTCACGCCACAAAGCGGCATATTACAGGGCATTACCCGCGCGACCATCCTAGAACTCGCCCAATCGCAAGGTATTGCGTGCGCTATACAACAGTTCGATTTGTCCCGTTTAGCCAGCGCAGACGAAATATTTTTAACGAGCACTGCTGGCGGCGTCATGCCCATCTCAAAACTCGACGGGACGATGATCGGTGATGGCGCACCAGGCCCCATCACGTTGCAGCTTCGGGAGCTGTATTGGCAGGCCCACGATCGAGCTGATTGGTCGCTTGCAGTTAATTATACGAGCGACAAATTGGAATTTATTACCTAAAGCGCTGGTTCAATTAATCCGTTAATGCCGTTAAGGAGGGCGAAACAGGTCTCTAAAGTCGGCGCGCGTACCCCATGCGCTTGTGCTTCGCTGACGGCAAAACCGAGTGTTTCTGCTACTTCAAGTTTTTTGCTACGCTGAAGATCTTGTAGCGCCGAAAGTCTGTGATTTGGTGCGTTTCGCTTCCATTCGTTACCGATTTCGACGAGTTGTCGTTCGGCAAGCTCAATAGATTTCGCCGCGAGGCTTGCAACTGGCAGCGGCGATTGATCAATAATTTTAATGGCTTTCGCCGCGGCTATTGCGGCCATTTCGTGAATGATCGTCACGGCTAAGCGGGCGCAATTTTTGTCGGCAAGAAATTTACCTGTTTCTCGCTGGGTCGTTACCGCTAGGATAAGCAACGCGACCCAGCCAACGAATTTCGACCATTCGATGGTTTGAATGTTGTTTTCAGCGACGGTCTTCACGCCACTATGATTTATTGTTTGCGCAATGCGGGTCACCCGCCGGCTTTGTTCGCCGCCGTACTCTCCAATGTGCAGGCAAATATTACGCGTGAATCGCACCTCACCGTTAGCGAGTAACTCACCGCTAGTATCGGCCATGCAGCCAAGCGTCGCCCGCGCATCGAAGCACTGCGCTAGTTGCGAATTCTTTAAAACGCCATTGGCCACAGAGAAAACCGCATCAAATTTTCGCGACGCTAATGGCGCAATGGCGGATTCGATATCGTAGGTTTTTACGGTAACGATGAGCAACTCTGCGTCTGGCACGTCAGTCGGTTCGGAAATAACCTGACACTGCACCTTAAGATCTGAGAGTCCTCCGACTTGCAAACCACTGTCGCGGACCTGCTTCGCGCGATGGCCGCGTGCGAGCAACGCTACCTGATGGCCGTCTTCAATGAGATGTGCGGCGAGTATCGACCCGAGTGCCCCGCCGCCTAGGATGATAATTTCCATTCGATATGATCTCGGTTAAGCGTTTGTGACGCTCGGCGTTAGTAGCATGGCAAAAGACCCATCGAATTTGTTGTCTTTAGTGGATCAACTCTTGGCAACTATATCTCAATAGCAAAATTCGCGTGTACCAGTTCTGCGCAGCAATCTTCAAGTTCGTTACGGATCAGTAGAAGCGGTCAATGACGAAAGCGTTTCGATCGACGTTTATCTGCACGTCTCCAGGTAGAGGTTCGAGCACGTTGTTTGTGACGACAGTACACGGATTGGCACTTGAATTGCGCTAGAACCCGGTCTCTCTGATATCGGTTACGCATAGCGCACGTCCTAGATTGTGGATAGAGCCGGCAGCAGCAAGCTAGTTCGCCTCAAGTAGCGGCGGATTGTCGAGCACTCGCGCAATCGCGTTCGTAACAGCCATATCGACGGCACGATTGATGCGTTCAGATTCTTTGGCGCTGATAAAGAACATCCAATCAACAGTATTGCGAACGTATTTCGGGGGAAGATTGTTAAGGGCTATGCACGCCGCGTCAATCTGCGCTTCTACTGATAGTTCGGACGCAACGTTCCTCAAGTGATTGAAAACAAGCTTCTCGTAGACGTTTGTTAAGCGAACTTCAGTGGGTTCGTCATTTTCTTCTATTCTAACTTCAGCCAACATTGTAGTGTTCTCGCATTGGTTGAGCACCCAGGGTGCATTGAATCAAGCATGCAGGGTGGTCGCTAATGACGTTAGTAGGCGATCATCCTGTTGCCAACGCTCCGCTTAAATTTCTCTGCATTTCGCACCTATGATGTGCAAAGATGGAACCGGAAGTTTCTACGGGTTCGGCGCGAGAATGTTACATGACACTCTCGATAAGAAACGCCAGGACCCCGACAAGGACACAAAGTTTTACGAAACGGGCTTAGGCGATTGAAACTCATGCGGCGTTGGACTTCTTGAGGGGATGTCGGGAATGCCTGGCGCGGCTGCGGCTTCGCTCGCCCACCATCGGTAAGCCGGTAAGAATCAGAAAGCGCAGGGCGCTAAGGGTAATTACGATTCTCGAACACTAAATAGGCGAAAGTAACGAGAGGGAGAACGAATAAGGTATGGAACGACAAAAAATTGCTTTAGAGATTAGCGACGGACTTGCTCGAATCACGTTTATCGATCCGGAGCGGCATAACACAATCGATCTCGCGTTTACGAAGCAACTTAGCGATGCTGCGATACAGTGTGAATCGGATCCTCGGGTGAAAGTCGTCCTGCTGTCCGCGCGCGGACGAGTCTTTTCATTCGGTGGTGATCTGAACGAATTTTTGGCGAACCGCGATAACATCCAACCACATATTCGTAAGATGACCGCCTATTTTCATAGTGCGTTGCTCACATTGAAACGAATGCCGGCGCCACTGGTTGTTGCGGTCGGTGGGATGGCGGCAGGTGGCGGCTTCAGCATCGCTTGCACGGCGGATATGACGATCGCAAAGCGGACGGCGAAATTTTGTTCGGCCTATACGCGCTCGGGACTCACTCCGGACGGCGGCGGAACGTTTTTTCTCCCGCGTTTAGTTGGGCCGCAAAAGGCTTTCGATATTATGGCGACGAACCCAGTTCTAAGCGCCGACGAGGCGCACGCGTTGGGCATCATCGCGCGAGTTGTTGACGATGAAGACTTTGATTCGGAAGTTGAAGCAGTGATCGCGGGCTTGATGAGTTTGCCTTCACAATCCCTGTCGCGCCTCAAAGGATTGTTGCATAAGTCGCTAGATGTTTCGCTAGAACAACAATTCGAAAATGAGGCGAAGTCGATTGCCGAAATTGCGGCGACTGAGGCGACGATGCAAACCTTACAGTCGTTTTTAAAAAACTAGGCGCGATTTCTGCGCGCCTAGTTTGCGTCGCAGCGCTTTATTTCTTCGCAAGCAAATCGCGAATTTCGACAAGCAACTTTTCTTCGGCAGAGGGTTCCGGCGGCGCTTCTGGCGCGGCCTCTTCCGGCTCGCCTTCACGCATTTTTTGAGCGGCGTTCATGGCCTTGATCGCCATGAACATCGCGAACGCGACGATTAGAAAATCGATAATCGTCATGATAAAAGCACCGTGATTGAGTGTTACCGCAGGAATATCTCCGTGCGCTTCCTGCAAAACAACGGCCAAGTCACTGAAATCGACGCCTCCCAACGCTAAGCCTATCGGCGGCATGATGATATCAGCTACAAGTGAAGCCACTATTTTTCCAAACGCGGCGCCGACGATAATGCCGACCGCCATGTCGACGACGTTTCCCTTCAGTGCAAAATCCTTAAATTCGGACATCATTCCCATCGTTGTTTTCTCCCAGCTGTCGTTTATTTATGTGTTCAGCAATTCTCACGTTTTGACGAATTAATCAGTGACGCAAACTTAGCCATTGAACTTCCGGTCCGGAACCTAGCACGGCATTCGAGCCCTTAGCTCTTAAATTCCAGTGAGACACGCGCGACGGCTAGTGTCTCGCTAGCATGGACAAGTAATTGATGGTTGGCTAACCTGCAGCACGCAAGACGTCATCGAACAACACCGATTTCTCTAGGAACTATAAGGCGCGAAATGCATATCCCAACCACCAATTCCGAACTATCCGATCATCCGACCGTTTACCGCGACGGCCTCTTGGACGGACAGGTTGTAATGATTTCTGGAGGTGGGAGTGGGATGGGAAGGGCGACTGCCTGGCTTGCGGCCCGATTAGGTGCTCAAGTAATTGTGTGTGGGCGTAAAGAAGCGAAATTGCTGGATGTCGTTACAGCTATCCGTAATGCCGGGCTAAAAGCGGACCTGGCAGTGCTGGACATTCGTTCGCGAGACTCGGTTGCTGACGCTTTTTCGTTAGTATTTGAGCGCTATGGCAAGCTCGACAGCCTGGTAAACAGCGCCGGCGGCCAGTTTCCACAGCTTGCGATAGACTACACGGACAAAGGTTGGGATGCAGTTATCAACACGAATCTTAATGGGACGTGGCACATGATGCAGGCCGCTGCCCGACAGTGGGTCGAGCGCGCGGTGCCTGGCAGCATCATTAATATTGTCGTTGTCCAACAGGGATTGCATGGCGTTGCCCACACCCGCGCCGCGCGTGCCGGCGTAATTGCGTTGTCGGAAGCGGTTTCCGTCGAATGGGCCGGCCACGGAATCCGCGTGAACTGTATCGCTCCTGGCGCGGTGCAAACCGAAGGCTGGGCAGTTTATTCAGAGGCTGCCCGAGAAAAATATCCACGCACCAACCCAACGATGCGCGCCGGCTCCCCGTGGGAAATAGCCGAAGCGTGTATTTATCTGAGCGGACCTACGGGGGCTTGGATCACTGGAGAAGTGCTCACAATTGACGGTGGTGGCCAGCACTGGGGAGAAGTCTGGACAACTGGAAAGCCTGAGTATTTCGCCGCCGCAACGCGTTTGTGGGATGACGATTCCGTGAAGTAGCCGCGCGCTTTACTGGATGCTGCCCGCGGCACCTTCGCCGATTTTGCTGATCAGTCCTAGCAAAACGTCGCGGGCGAGAATGTCCGCAGACGCTAGCGCCTTTATTTCCGTGGCGAATTTCTTAACACACTGATCATGAGCGGCGAGCAGCGTTTCTAAGCGTGCGCGTTCCGCTAGGGTCCGAGCGCCGCCATGCCTATACTTGAGATCGAGGTTCGCTAAGTAGCCGTAATGCGCCTGTTTGGATGCGGTCATCGACTGATAGGCTAGCCACGCATCGCAAGCCACGGCTGGGATATCAGCTGCTGGTGGTCCGACTTCGCCGCTCAACTAAAAATGCGTTTTATGAATCCGACAATGCCGTTTCCGCCGGTGCCCGTAGCGGCAACTGCGTCGCCATTGCCGCGACTATTTGGACGATTGTTTTGTGGATTGCGCGGTCGCGAAGACGGTTTTTCGTCTTTGGGCTTGGACTCGTCGACTCTTAGTTCACGCCCTTGGAAGTCGCTGCCGTTGAGCGCCTCGATTGCTTTATTGGCTTCGCTTTCATTTTCCATTTCGACGAACCCGTAGCCGCGTGAGCGCTGAGTACGTCGGTCAAAAATGACTTCCGCAGCAGTGACTGAGCCGTATGGTTCGAAAGCTGCGCGCAACTCTGCGTCCTGCACGTTATATGGTAAGTTCCCAACGTAAATATTCATTAAATTTGCTCGTTATTGCTCTGCTTATTCGTAACGTATCACTCGAATTGTCGAGTCGATGCCTGTGCCGCCTCGAAACGTCAGCCGTACGGTTGGTATGAGAACACCCTAACGCTCAAACTCGTGTGGTGCCCTTAGGGCAATGTACGTGAGGACGCTGACGCCATTCCTCTGGCGCATGAGGAAGGCGGGCGCATTCAAGCATATTCGCCGTGATCGCGCAATCTAGAGTCTATTCCAACATGGTATGAGTCTGGAGGCGGTGCCGTATTTCCAATGGGGTATGAGTCTGAGGG
>JAQCEL010000196.1 GCA_027618655.1 Pseudomonadota bacterium
TGATGACTTGGCGAAGCGCTGTATCGGTGATCGGACCCACCTGCTTGTGACGGATGATGCCGTGACGGTCAATAACGAAGGTTTCTGGCACACCGTAAACCCCGAGGTCGATGCCTAATCGTCCGATCCGATCAAAGACAATCTGCGTATAGGGATCACCGTGACGATTTAGCCATGCCAACGCGTCGTTGCGTTCATCTTTGTAATTCAGTCCAACAATTTCGAAGCCTCCGGTCTTGGCGAATTCGATCAACAACGGGTGTTCTACTCGGCACGCTACACACCACGACGCCCAGACATTGAGCAAGCGCGGGCGCTGCGTAAAAGTGTCTTGTGTGAGCACTAGCGCTTCGTTGTGCAATTCGGGTAAGGCAAATGCCGGCAGTGGTTTATCGATTAACGGCGACGGCACATAGCGCGGGTCTAGAGTGAGGCCGATCCCTAGTACGGCAACTAGAAGCACGAATACAGCGATCGGTATCGCGTAGCGCATTGCGAGATCTACTGCCTAATCGGACGATGTGTGCGCGGTAGCGGTAGCTTCCCGTCGCACGGTGGAAGGACTTCGCAGGCGCGGATCGAATATAGCGATAAATCCGCCAAGCGCCATTAAGATCGCACCGAGCCATATCCAACGAATAAACGGTTTGAAGTGCATTCTGACACTCCAAGCGCCGTCGGGGAGCGGCTCGCCAAGTGCAACGTAGAGATCACGCGTAAAGCCAGGGGCGATCCCTGCTTCTGTCATTGGCATATTGCGCACGAGATACAAGCGTTTTTGCGGCTTTAACACCTCGACGAGTTGCCCGTCTTGAAAAATCTCGAAAGTGGCCTCGGTGACTTTGTAGTTCGGGCCGTCGAATGAGCTTAAGTCCGTGAAATGAAATTCGTAATTTGCGATCGTTGCCCGTTCACCTGGCGCGAGTTTCTGATGTAGATCGATCGTGTAATAACTCGTTACGACCACGCCGATAACTGTACTTGCGAATCCAAGGTGTGCAACGCATTGCCCGACAAACGCGCGCGGTAGATGGAAAAGCGCGTACCACGGATGTTCGCGATTCCGGCAGCGCTCGAAAATTCCGGCGACGATCGTCACCATGATCCAGGCGCCAAAGCCAATCCCGATTCCCGCAGACACGATTTTGTCACCACCCAGTAACGCGATCGCAACGATCGCGATGCCCAATGCAGCGACGAACGCATATTTTACTTGGGTCACGAGCCGCTTGAATGAATCGGATTTCCAGCGTGAAAATTGTCCGAACCCCATCAGGGCGATCAGCGGGAGCATTACCGCGCTGAATACGACGTTGAAATACGGCGGACCAACGGAAATTTTCCCGAGACCAAGTGCCTCGAGGACCAAAGGGTAGAGCGTGCCGAGTAACACAGTCGCCGTGGCGACCGCTAACAACGCGCTGTTTAGCAGCAGAAATATTTCGCGTGAGACGGGTTCATAACTGCCCCCAGCAAACGTTGACGGGCCACGCCAGGCGTACAAAATGAACGAACCGCCGATCACTGTTCCCAGTAAGACTAAGACGAATACTCCGCGACCAGGATCAGTGGCGAAGGCATGAACGGAAGTAAGCACACCGGAACGGACGAGGAACGTTCCAAGGAGGCTCAGTGCGAAGGTCGCTAGCGCCAGCAATATCGTCCAATTTTTAAACGCACCGCGTTTCTCCGTCACTGCCAGAGAATGAATGAGCGCCGTACCGAGTAACCAAGGCATGAAAGATGCGTTCTCAACAGGATCCCAAAACCACCAGCCGCCCCAGCCCAGTTCGTAGTAGGCCCACCAGCTGCCGAGCGCGATGCCGATGGTGAGAAAGATCCAACTGCCAATCGCCCACGGTCGGATCCATCGAGCTGCTTGTGCCGTAATTCGCCCCTGGATAAGCGCGGCGATTGCGAAACCGAACGCCACCGAGGTGCCTACGTAGCCGATGTATAGCATCGGCGGGTGAATGATCAGGCCGGGATCTTGGAGTAGCGGATTGAGGTCACCGCCATCGCCTGCTGCCGGCAAGAGTCGCGCGAAAGGATTTGAGGTAAACAACATAAACGATAGGAAGCCGACCGACACGATACCCATGACGCTAACTACAAGCGCGGCGAAGCTCCGTGGTAGCTCTTTGTCAAATACCGTGACAGCGACCGTCCAGCCACACAGGATCAGGACCCACAATAGTAGCGAGCCTTCATGGGCACCCCATACGGCGGAGACTCGGTAGGCCGTTGGCAGCGCGCTGTTAGAATTTTGCGCGACGTAGGCGACGGAAAAATCATTCGTAACAAATGCATGGACGAGGATCGCAAATGCGGTCAATACGAGTAGGAACTGGATCCGAGCGGCAGGTTTCGCTAACGCCATCCAGTTGTCATAACCCCGGATTGCACCAACGATGGGGAGCGTCGCTTGTACGCAAGTCACTGCCAGTGCCAACGCGAGGATGAATTGTCCGATTTCAGGAATCATTGGGGATTGGCCTGCATTGCGCCGGCTTTGGCGTCGGCAAGCGCGCTCGCGACTTCCGGCGGCATGTAATTTTCGTCGTGTTTGGCGAGCACTTCGGACGCTTCGAAAATCCCGTCCGGACGCGTTTGGCCATGCGCCACGATACCTTGTCCTTCGCGAAATAAGTCCGGCAGGATCCCGGTATAGGCGACGGTCATTTCATGCGCGGTGTCCGTTATTGCAAATTCGATGGTGAGGCTGTCTGGTACTCTTTTTACGCTGCCGTTAACCACGAGCCCGCCAACCCGAAATTTCCGCTCGTGCGGGGCGGCGCCCGCAGCCACTTCGCTTGGCGAATAGAAATACATTAGGTTCTTTTCAAACGCGGTGAGGATCAATGCCGCTGCGACACCCATTCCGCCAACGATCGCTAAGACAATGAGAAGGCGCTTTTTTCTGGTTGGGGTCATGAGTTTTCTTTAGTTCCGTGCACACGTTGGGCGATACGGTTAAGTAGCATTTTTTCTTTTCTGGCCGGTAGAAATGCGTTGGCTAACAAAACGATGGCGCTGAGGCCGTAGGAAAACCACACAAAAAACGCATAACCGCCCATGGCAAAAAATTGCGCGTCCATTATACGACCCCTTTCTCTAAAGCGCGTTCCTTAACCCAAGCAGCATTGCGCTCAAATTCTAATATTTCGCAACGCGTGCGGGCGAACATCACGACGACAAAATAGACCGTATAAGCGACCGCCATGATGAGCAAGGGCATCAGCATGGAAGGCGCAATTGACGGTGCGTCCAATTTGCTAACAGTGGGCCCTTGATGCAGCGTATTCCACCATTCGACGGAATAATGAATGATTGGAAGGTTAACTGTTCCAACGAGCGCGACAATCGCCCCGGCCCTGGCAGCGACTCGGCGATCGTCGATCGCGCCTTGCAGGGCGATGTAGCCAAGATATAAAAATAGCAGAATGAGCTCGGAGGTTAAGCGTGCGTCCCATACCCAGTAGGTCCCCCACATGGGTTTACCCCAGAGTGAGCCAGTTACCAGGGCCAGAAACGTAAACCAAGCGCCGAGCGGTGCGCTGGCTCGGGCGATCATATCGCCAAGCTTAACGTGCCAAATGAGTCCGGATGCGGCGGCCGATGCCATCACAACATAGATGAACAATGACATCCATGCCGCGGGCACGTGTACATAGATGATACGAAAACTCTCGCCTTGCTGATAATCGGCTGGCGCGACGAACAAGCCCGTGTAGAGACCGACTGCAAATAACAGCACGCAAAACCCAATTAACCACGGGCTAAGCATGAGCGACCAACTATAGAAATATTTCGGCGAGCCGTATTTATGGAAGGGAAGATTCACAATCGTCCAGTTAACTCAATCGGATTCTCAAAGCAGCAGCTGCTGCAAATGGCGCCAAGGTCGCCGCCAACACAGCTAGTCCAGCCAAAAAGTACAGTTCGGCGTCGATCGGTAGCTCAAGTGCTGCATTATGCATGGCTGCGGTCGCAAATATCAGTGTTGGCATGTAGAGCGGCAATATTATGAGCGCTTGCAACATCGCGCCGCCGCGAAGACCAACGGTCAACGCGCTTGCTACGCCACCAATCAGGCTCAATATTGGCGATCCGAGCAGCAAGGTCAAAACCAGGGCGCCAATCACGGTCGACTCGAATCCGAGAATCGTCGCAACGAAAACCGAAATCACAATTTGAGGGCACGCACTCGCGAGCCAGTGTGCGAGAATTTTCGCGGCCACGAGTACCGGCAATGGTGTCGCGCTCAACACGAGTAATTCAATGGTTCCGTCTTGGTAATCGCTCAGGAACATGGAGTCCAAATTAATGGTCGTCGCCAATAGCACCGCAATCCAGACACCGGCCGGCGCGATTTGTGCAAATATCGTCGACTCTGGGCCAATCGCAAGACCGAGTAGGGTGATGACGATGACAAAGAAGACTAGCGGCTGAACGACATCCTGCTGGCGTCGGACAAAGCGTCTTAAATCGCGCGCAGTGACCGCGCTCGCAGACCGAATCGCCGAGTTCATAGTGCGTCCAAATCAAGTATTTTCAACAATGACTTGTCCAGGGACATGGCCTGGTGGGTCGCGACTATACTGATGCCTCCACTGAGCGCGCGCGAGCGGATTAGATGTTCCACCACTTCCCGCCCCGCGCGATCGAGAGCGGTGAAGGGTTCATCCAAACACCAAATGGGAGTGTCCCGCACGAGTAACCGAGCCAATGCGGTGCGTTGGACTTGGCCGGCTGATAAGAATCGGGTCGGGTTGTTCTCAACCTCGCTTAAACCGACGATGTGCAGCGCGTCGCGACAGCATTGCAGGGACGTTCCGCGGTCTAAATCGCAAGCGAATTGCAGGTTTTCGAGGGGTGAAAGATCCGCGCATACACCGCGGCGATGGCCAACGTAGGTTATGGCTGCTTGGTAAGCGCGCAAGTCAGTGTGAATGTCCGCACTGTTCCAACAAATTGTCCCGCCGACCGGCCTCGCAAGTCCGCAAAGTAGGCGCAATAGGCTCGTCTTACCGCTACCGTTGCTGCCTTGTAATTGCACGATATCGTTCGCTTGCGCGCTGAAATTGAGGTCGTCGAAGATGGTCTTCTCGCCTCGTTCGCACTGCAAGTTAGAAATTTCTAAGGCGTTGAAAATTATAAATAACTCGACGTTAAGACTCGTATTGTCACACGCATCTACGGGGTATTCGTAGCGCGCTATTTGGAGGCCCGAGCGGTTAATGATCCGTCATCGACCTGAACGTAGCCCCGGTGCGGCCCCCGGGACTACGATGCGCGATGCTTCCTCGCGAGCCATTTCTTGCGCTCGTTCTTGTAAGCGCACAATCGCTTCTTCGACGCCTTGCGGAAATTTTTCGAACGCTTCGCGCAGAGTGCTCGCTTCCAGTGGAAACTGCACCGGAATGGGTCCCATTTGGGTCATCAGCGTTGTGTCGCCGATAAATTGAGTGGGTCGCGAAGGGTCCACGTCGCCATTCCCGTCAACTGCCGTGAGGCGCTTTACATTGCCCGCACGTAGATCGGTGAATGATTCCTCGCGATATAAATTTTCGATATCGATATCCATTGAGTCGGGTGTCTGTAGCGCGCTAGTTGTCATCGATCGTCCTCAAAAAAAACGTACTCGAATCAGTTTATCAAATCTCGGCCGATTAAGGGTTGATGACGCGCGTGCCAAAATTGAGGGTGATCATTTTGCACTGGATTATTTTGCGACTTGGTTCTCTTTCGAGGACCTGATTTCAGTGGTCTGTTGCGGTTTGTAACATCGCCTAGATCATGAATAAGGTAGACTAAGGCTTTTTACAGGGACACAAATAGGGGATGAAAATACTTGTGACCGGCGCGGCAGGATTTATCGGTTCCCGCCTTAGTGAACGATTGCTGGAGCGAGGTGACGAGGTTATTGGAATCGATAATCTGAACGACTATTACGCTGTTTCATTGAAGGAGGCGCGTCTCGCTCGGTTGCTTCCTCACGCAAATTTTGACTTCCATAAGATAGATGTTGCCGATCTCTGCGCCCTGAACGCGGTTTTCGACGAGACTCGCCCGCAGCGGGCCATGCACCTGGCGGCACAAGCCGGGGTGAGGTATTCGATTGAGAATCCTCACGCCTACATTGAATCGAACATCGTCGGCTTCATGAATATCCTTGAGGCCTGCCGACATCATCAGCTCGAGAACTTAGTCTACGCTTCCTCTAGTTCCGTCTACGGTGCGAATACGAACATGCCGTTCTCGGTTCACGACAACGTCGATCATCCCGTGTCGATGTATGCAGCAACGAAAAAAGCGAACGAATTGATGGCACATTCATATAGCCATCTATACCAGTTACCGACCACTGGCTTACGCTTTTTTACCGTCTATGGCCCGTGGGGGCGTCCTGATATGTCGTCGTTTTTGTTTACTAAAAATATCTTAGAGGGCAAGCCCATCGATGTATTTAACTTTGGCAATCACCGTCGCGATTTCACTTATGTGGACGACATTGTCGAAGGTGTTATTCGTTGTATCGATACGGTCGCCAAGCCGGCCGAGAATTGGACCGGAGACCAGCCGGACCCAGGTACGTCGCGTGCACCCTACCGACTTTACAACATTGGAAATAACACGCCCGTGCAACTGATGGACTTTATCGCCGCAATAGAAAAAGCGCTCGGCATTGAAGCAAAGAAAAATATGCTGCCATTGCAGTTGGGCGACGTGCCCGATACTTATGCTGATGTGCAAGCCTTAGTTGACGATTTGGGATACAAGCCAGCGACGGCGATTGAAGACGGCATCGCCAATTTTATTTCTTGGTATAAGGACTACTACAAAGTCATATGAGCAAACATTCGCGCAAAGTCTCAGTCATTGGATTGGGCTACGTAGGATTGCCGGTTGCGGTTGCGTTCGGCAACCAACAGCAAGCGATCGGATTCGATATTAACGCAGCTCGAATCGCCGAGCTTAAGAACGGACGAGACAGTACCCTCGAAGTGGAGCCGGATGAGCTTCGCGCAGCCGATATCCTGTTTACGAGTGACCCCGCCGACATTCGACGTGCAGACTTTCACATCGTGGCGGTACCGACGCCGATCGATTCTGCTAAAAGGCCCGATCTAACCCCCGTATTAAAAGCCTCGGAAACCGTTGGCGCTCAACTCAAGGCCGGCGATATCGTTGTCTACGAGTCGACCGTCTACCCGGGTGCCACGGAAGAAGACTGCGTTCCCGTGCTGGAACGCTGCTCGGGACTGACGTGCGGCAAAGATTTTTTCGTTGGTTATTCTCCGGAACGGATCAACCCGGGTGATAAAGAACATACGTTCACAAAAATCACCAAAGTGGTGTCGGGTCAAAATGCGGAAATACTGGAGATTGTCGCGCAAGTTTACGAGAGCGTGGTCACGGCTGGTGTACACCGGGCCCCGACAATCAAGGTTGCGGAGGCCGCAAAAGTCATTGAAAACACGCAACGCGATCTAAATATCGCGTTGATGAACGAATTGGCACTTATTTTTCATCGCATGGATATCGACACACGCGATGTGCTCGCTGCCTCAGGCACTAAATGGAACTTTCTAAAGTTCGATCCCGGCCTGGTTGGTGGACATTGCATTGGGGTCGACCCGTATTATCTCACCCACAAAGCGCAAACGACCGGCTACATCCCTCAGGTCATTCTGGCTGGTCGAAGTATCAACGATGATATGGGTGAGTTCGTCGCGAGTCAGACGATCAAACGGATGATCAATGCGGGCACGCTGATCAAAGGCAGTATCGTCACAGTTCTAGGATTTACGTTTAAAGAGAATGTGCCCGATTTACGCAATACGCGCGTGATTGATATTGTGACGGCGCTGCAAAGTTACGGCGTCAATGTCCAAATTCATGACCCCTATGCGAGCACTGAACAAGCGCATGAGGAATACGGCGTTAGCTTGCTGGCTGAGGACAAGCTCTTAGCCGCCGATGCGGTCGTGTTCGCGGTACCGCATCAAGCCTACGTTGACGCCGGTTGGGCAGGGATCGCGAAGCGCCTGCGTGGCGGTGTCGGCATCGTGATGGACGTGAAGGCACGA
>JAQCEL010000008.1 GCA_027618655.1 Pseudomonadota bacterium
GGATGCAGCGAATCACATGACTAACTCAGATCTTAATTCGTATAGTGAAGTCCAAAATCCAACCAGCTAAAAACTACCAGTTGGTCTGTGAACTTCAACAATTACGTCAAGCGATCTCGCGCAATAGCTCGCGACCAATAATGACTCTTTGTACCTCGCTCGTCCCTTCGTAAATGGTTGTGACTCTTACATCGCGCACGAAGCGTTCGAGAGGGTATTGTTCGGTGTATCCGGCGCCGCCCATTAACTGTAAGGCGTTGTAGCACGCTTTGTTCGCCGCTTCGGTTGCGTAGAGCTTCGCCATGGCTGCTTGCTTCATAAAGGGTTGGTGCGTTTCCTTCAAGTAAGCGGCGTTCATTAGCAGCAACCGCGAGGCTTCGAGTTCTGTATAGGTGTCGGCCAGGCTCCATTGGATACCTTGGAACTCGCTGATCTTCTTATCGAATTGTTCGCGCTCTGTCACGTAAGCACGCGCCATATCCATTGCAGCGGTCGCGATACCTAATGCAAGTGAACCAATGCCGATGCGGCCACCCGCAAGTTCAGCAATCGCGATCCTAAAACCGTCGTTCGGTTTGCCCAATATCGCATCGGATGGAACGCGACAGTCGTCGAAGATAACCGGGTTCGTGCTTGAACCGCGTTGCCCCATTTTATGTTCGCCCTTTCCGATCGTCACCCCAGGGTTGTCCCGTTCGACTAAAAAACACGTAATGCCTTTGCCTTTTCGTACCTCAGGATCAGTGACGGCCCACACGACAAACACACCGGCATGCTCGGCGCTGGTGATCCACATTTTCGTGCCATTGATTACCCATTCGTCGCCGTCGCGAACGGCCCTTGTTTTCATTCCGGATGGATCGGACCCCGCACCTGATTCAGACAAACAGAAGGAACCACCCGCATATTCGCCGCCGCATAGTTTCGGTATATAGCGTTGCTTTTGTTCTTCCGTGCCGATCGATTGAATGACTTCGGACACCAAATTCGTCACCGACATAGCCACTGCTGTTGCCGCGCACGATTTAGCGATTTCCGTCATCGCCACACTAAACGCAACGACACCGGCCTCAGTGCCACCATAATTCGCATCGACATTGAGACCCATGAAGCCAAGTTCGGCGAGCTTGCGTAAATTCGTTAGATAGATCTCGCGTCCGCCGCCGCCGTCGAGCGCGGCCGCCACGGGTGCGAGTTCTGCTTCAGCGAATTTTCTTGCACCACTTTGAATTTGTTCCTGGATCTCGGTTAACGCCAGTTCCATTAATGGAAACCTCTTCGTTTAAGTTTTAAAAATGCCGGATAATAATCCGCGCGCGAGACTCGACTAACGCCACGGTTCGACGAGTATTTTCGCATGATGATCCGGCGACGCTAAATCTTCGAACGCTTGCGCAACCCCCTCGACACCGATTTTCCCAGTGACAAGCGGCGCGACATCGATCAAGCCTTCAGCGATTGCGTGTAGCGACCGTGCAAATTCCTCGCCCGAATAGGCTAAGACGAACTGGATGTTTATCTCCTTGTTGATGCCGAAAATGGGCTCGATGTGATCGCGCTCCATACACACACCTGCCACGACGATGCGCGCGCCTTTCGGTGCATGTTCCATGATCAGATTTATCACACCAGGCACGCCAACGCATTCGAAAATCACCGCAGGACGTAACATCGGTCGCTTCTTCCAGGCAGGTAGCACTTGATCCGGGTTATGGATCGCGGCCGCTTCGCGCCAAGTCGTGTACGGTGATGATTCGGCCGGATCAACCACAACGTCTGCGCCCATCAAGAGTGCGAGTTCGCGTCGTCGCGAGGAATAATCTGCCGCAATGATCGGTCGCGAATCGCGCGTCTTCAGTGCTGCGATAACAGCCAGCCCTACTGGCCCGCAGCCGATCACGAGCGGAACGTCATCGCTCGCGAGGCGCGCTTTTTCAACCGCATGCAGTCCGACGGCCATGGGTTCGGTTAGTGCGGCGTGTTCTGCTGATAATCCATTCGGTACCGGCAGCAATAGAGATTCACTGAGACGCATGTATTCTGCGAAACCGCCCGGGTGCTCGTTCGAATAGCCGACCGTGCGCGCGCCGCTGGGACGAAGTAAAACTGGCATCGCGCAAACTAGCGCTCCGGGGGTTAGATTACGTTGTGTTTCTGGACCATGGTCGGTGATCTCCGCGCAAAACTCATGCCCCATGACCACATCACGCGACAAATCCATATCGAAAACATTACCCGTGCGATTCGACGTATCGACGAACTGCTGTCCGTGGCGCAAAGCATGTAGATCGGATCCACAGATCCCACAAGCTAAGGTGCGCACGAGCACTTCTCCGGGACCTGGGTCGGGAAGCGGCAGATCGTCGACCACGAGTTGTTTGTTTCGCATGATGGCTGCGCGCATAAGAATTTCTCGTTTAAGACGTTGCTAACGTGGATGGAATTGGTTCACGGGATTTTGAATCCGCTGGATTATAAGCCGGCATCGTCTGCACAGACTTTGCCGAGCGCTGCCCAATCCAGATCTTGGTAACCTCGTTCGATGCCGACCAAAAATTGATCACGCACTGCGGTCGCGATTGGCATGGGTACGGACTTCGCACTGGCGGCTTCTAAGGCTAGGCTAATATCTTTCAGTCCTAGATTCAGTTTAAACCCAGCAGGCTCGTATTGTTGCTTCGCGATCAACGCGCCGTAGCCTTTATAGACCGGCGCGGTGAATAACGTGCTAGTTAGTAGTTCGAGCAAATCTTCGGAATCGATGCCGTACTTGCGGCTTAATGCAAACGCTTCGCCTAAGGTTTCGATCACGGAGGCGAGCATGAAATTACCCGTGATTTTCACGACGTTGGCCGCAACAGCATCTTCGCCGAGGACGAATGTTTTTTGACCCATTGCGTCGAATGCGCCTCGGCAGCGTTCGATCGCACGGGGTGTTCCGGCGGCAACGATAAATAATTTCGCAGCCGCCGCAGCATCCGGGCGCCCAAACACGGGTGCGGACACGTATGCGCGTCCTGCAGCGCTATGCGAATCGCGCAATCGTCGACCCATTTTCTCGCTGATCGTTGCCATCGACACGTGCACGCCGTCGGCCGGCAAGGCATTGATGAAATCCACCTTGCCGAAGACCACATCTTCTATTGCACGATCGTCGGCAAGCATGCTGATCACGAGTTCGTTATCGCAAGCAGTTGCGATCGCTTCAACCACCTCAGCCCCATCCGAGGCTAGTTCTTCGGCCCGCGCGCGCGTGCGGTTGTAGACTTGTACCGTGTGCCCTGCAGTTAATAAATTGCGCACCATGCCGAGTGCCATCCGGCCGATCCCAATAAATCCAATATTCATAAATGTCCGTTCCAGTGTGATTTCGAGTAGCGAGTTAGATCGCGCGTGCGGCTTTTTCCGCTTCGTAAAATATGGCTTCGATCGCGCGTGGTGCAACGACGTCGCCAATTTTGACGACCGTCTTTTTGCTCGGCCGCAAGCGTTCAAGCAACGAGTCTTTCGGACTTTTCGTCATTGCGAAAACGATCGTATCGAGATTTGTGCGTAGTACGGGATCGCCGCCCCAAATGTCATACACGAGCGCTGCGCGATCATCGATGTGCTCGACGAAATGCTGCGCCGTAATGACAACACCGGCAGCTTTTAAGCGCGGCATGACATGCGGTAAGTCTAATGTTCGCTGAGTCTCGGCGCCGACGAACGGACGCGGAGAAAGTATCTCAACGTTTACCCCGGCCGCGCTCAGTAGTTCGGCCAGACCGAGCGAATGGTATTCGCCAGTTTCATCAACAATGAGCACGCTTTTGCCAAGCGATTGCGGATCGGCAATCGCACGTAAAATAGCGCTACCCATATCGACGACACGGTCTGCCTCGGCGCCAGGAATACTATCGCGCTCTGGCCGATAGGGACTATAGCCGCTTTTGTCCCAGCTCGATCCCGTGGCGCACACGATCACATCACCCGAAATATTCGGATCGATAATCTCTTTATTACAGGTAATTCCAACCCCAAGTTTCGCGAGCGGGCCGGTTAGATTCCTAATCGCCTCGTGCCAAGCAGCGCGGGTAGGCAGCATCGCGAGTTCCGCTAAGCGCCCTCCAGGTTCATTAGCAGCTTCGAAAATTTGTACGCGGTGTCCGCGTCGCGCAGCCGTGAGTGCAAAGCGCAGACCGGCTGGTCCTGCGCCAATCACACTGATGTCGCGCACCTGGCTGCCACTGACGCTATCTAGCGTGCCATCACCCCATTGCGCTTCGCGGCCCATCGCTGGGTTTTGAAAACACGTGACTTCGCGATTGCCAATCAAGCGCGAGACGCAAACGTTGGCGCCGATACAGCGTGTCACCTCGTGTTCGCGTCCTTGCAAGCTTTTTCCGACGATGAACGGATCGGCCATATGCGCGCGCGTCATCGCGACCATGTCCGCGCTGCCCGCTGCCAACACGGCTTGCGCTTTATCCAAATCGAGGAAGCGACCCACCACGAATATCTTCGCCCGATCACCTGCCACTGCTTTAGCGCGCGCGGCATTGTCGGCGAGAAAACCTTCCGCTACGGTCCCCATCGGCGCGACGGCCACGTGTAAGGCGTGGTACCCGCCTGCGGAGATATCGAAGAAGTCGAACAGTCCCGATCGAGAAAATATTTCAATTTGTTCTTCGGACTGAGCCGGTGTGATCCCAGCGGGTCCTAGGAACTCATCAAATGAAAGCCGCAAACCAACGCACAAGTTGGGTCCAACGGCGGCGCGTACGGCCTCACCGATTTCGAGCACGATGCGACAGCGATTCTCAAGCGATCCGCCATAAGCGTCGCTGCGCTTGTTAAATGCGGGGCTCAAAAATTCACCTAGTAGCTGACTGTGGGCGGCGTGGATTTCGATCCCATCAAGTCCGGCGCGCTGAACGTTGCGCGCCGAGCGTGCAAAGTACTGCGCCAATTCTTTAATGTCCGCTATATCCATGGCGACTGGCATTTCTTCGCTTATCGCCGATGGAATTCGCGACGCGGCCCATAATGGTCGCCAGTCGTCCATGTATTGCGTGCCGCTACCTTGCGCGCCTGCGCAAAACAGTTGCACAAATTGCTTGCAGTCGTAGGCGTGTACGGCCTCGCCCAAACGCTCAAACCAAGGAATAACTTTCTCATCCCACGCACTACACCCGGCGGTATAGTTGCGCCCAGCTGGATGCGCAGCTTGCTGCTCCAATATTAATAATGCCGCGCCGCCTTTCGCGCGCTCTCGGTAGTAAGCGATGTGCCGTTCGGACAAGGTTTCGTCGCGGCCGTACAGTTGCGTATGACCGGTCACCATAATGCGGTGACGCACAGTCGCTGGGCCAATCGATAGGGGTTGCAGAAGATGCGAATAGCGCGCGGCGTCGACCATCGGAGTTCACGATAAGAAAGATAAACGGAGCGCAGATATTGACACATTAAGCGCTAGGGTTCATCGACGTCTTGCGCTATCGTTGACTATAGACTCGAACAAAACCAACAGACTCAACTGGGGAGAACGGACGGTGAATAGATTTCAAACGGGCATCGCCTTGTGGCTGACAATTTGTACGTCGGCAGCTGTCGCTGAAGATTGGCATCCATCCCAGTTTGGCGCTGACGATACACTTGGCGCGATCAATCACCTCAGCCCGGCCCTTGTGCTCGAAGCGGCGAAACTGATTAAAACCGGCAAGACTTACGCCCTAGGCGTCGAAACCGGGTCGAAATCGCCAGCCTATGCGCCGCGTACTTATTCCATGACCGTGCTACAACTTTCTGATGGGACCGGTACACCGTATGGCAGTAACAAAGCGACTGGCAACGACGATCTAATGGTCACGTGGATGGGAATTGGCAGTCAGATTGACGGCCTTGGCCATCTCGGTATCGACCATGTCTATTACAACGGCAACAAGGCGCAAGATTTCGTAAAGAACACGGGTCTGACGAAAATGTCGATCGACACGCTGCCGCCTATTGTCGCGCGCGGCGTCTTGCTCGACATGGCACGTTATCTCGGTAAGCCGATATTGGATGCGGGCACTGCATTCAATCAAGCGGAAATTGAGGCCGCCGCCAAAGCGCAAGGGGTGACCTTGAAAAAAGGTGACGTCGTGCTATTTCACACGGGTTGGCTAAATATCGCCGAGCAAGATCCGGTGAAGTTTATGGCCGGCGAACCAGGTCTTGGCGTCGGCGGAGCGGCGTATCTCGCGATGCTCGGCGCCGTGGCGGTTGGCTCGGATAGTTGGGCGCTAGAGGTGATGCCGGCCGAGGTAGAAACAGAGTTCGTTCCGGTTCACCAAGAGTTACTTACGAGGAACGGCGTTTATATCTTAGAGAACATGGATACCCGGGCGCTCGCCAAAGACGAGGCATGGGAGTTCCTATTCGTGCTCGGCCAACCGCGCTTTGTCGGCGCAGTGCAAGCCGTGATCAACCCCGTCGCGATCCGTTAAACATGGCGGATTTGCGATTCACTCGATTACTAGCAGCGCAGTAGATTGTTCCTAAGTCCGACAGGCTGCTAAGGAGAGCCCATTGAGAATCCGCATTGAATATTGCATGCAATGAAACTACGAACCTAAAGCCCTCCGTGCGAGGGACAGGTTAGAGTCGCTAGGTGTTAAGGACATCGAATTAGTCCCCGGATCAGGTGGCGTTTTCGAAATAGAAGTTGACGGAACGTTGCGTTATTCGAAGAAATCGCTCGGTCGTTTTCCGAATGACGATGAGCTTGATGCCTTGATTGCGAACTAAGCAGTGCCCGCGATCTGCGCGGCTAATTCGACTATGCCGCAAAGCAGAACTCGGTGCGCCACAGAGCAAGTGGAACCGACAAGCGGCTGATTAAATCTGCGCTTGTCGAACGGCGCTGCAAAATTATTTAGGCGCTCTGCGGATCGCAAAGCTTATCCCGTGGCTGGGCTTTGGAAACCCTCAGCACGATCCTTGATTTAAATGATCGCGCAATGTTGTACCGCTATATTCCTTCCGATGGACGCCGCGTTTTTGCAGGATAGGAACAACATGATCGACAAACTCGTTAAAACTATCTGGCATCGTGGTCGGGGTGATGTTGAATCCATCACCACCTGTCTCTTCTAGAATAGATTCCATCTGGTCCGCAATTTGTTCTGGTGTGCCGACGATTTGCGGGCAGCCGATCGCCGCGCCATAAATTTTCCCGACTTCGCGCAAAGTGAGTTTCTCGCGACCGAGATCGCCAGAGCGTTTATCCGCGATTACCGCATCGGGCTCCCAGCTATTTCCTAATTTATGGCAAACCTCCCTGTATTCTTCGGCGCGTTCATAACGGAGATCCGGTGGGATTATTTCATCCAAGCCCATATTCTCCGCTTCGCCGACATAAAATGAAGTCACGATATTCCAACCGATCCGACCGCGGGTGAGGTGATCTAAGGTGCTTAACTTGCGGACTGCCAAATACGGCGGGTAGTAGGTTGCGGACAATGTCACCGCGAATCCAATTCGTTTAGTGACGGCCGCCATCATGGGTACGACTAAGATCGGGTCATGAATCGGAAATTGAATTGCGCGCGCGAGTGATTCGTCAATTCGATCTTTGTAGTTACCATAGGCCGCGAGTTGATCGGCAAAAAAATGGCATCAAACTTACCGCGTTCTAAGGTGCGGGCCATGCCTTGCCAAATATCGGGTTGGGCGAAGGACTCGGCGATCTTATTATCTGGATGGGTCCACGAACCGACGGAGTGGTTCATGGGGCTGTGAATCACGAAGCCGTTTAAGTGCATCATTTTCTTCACAAATAGGGATCCTCTTGTAACGACCGAAGCCGATTCACTGGGTCTCGCCCACTGTAACGCCGGAAAGATCTGGGCGCTAGCCGACGGTTCGGCGCGGCGCGCCCTGAGATACCTCTTAGGGTCTGATCTGCTTGTGATGGCGCGCAAGATCAGACCCAAGTCAATTACCGACTAATCGGCGGCCGCCAATGCAGCACGAAGTTTGTATTTTAAAATCTTGCCTCCGACCGTCGTCGGGAATTCGTCGACCACCACAATCCGCTTTGGTGTCTCGAATCCGGCCAAGCGTTCGCGTGCGAAAGCAATGATCGCAGCTTCGTCGATCGTAGCGCCTGCGGCTGGGATGACGCAGGCAGTCACCGCTTCGCCCCAGCGATCGTCCGGCATGCCAATGACGGCGGCGCGCATCACGGCCGGATGCTGTTGCAGTACTGCTTCGACCCGAATACTGGATACGTTCTCACCGCCGGATTTAACGATATCCTTGTATCGATCGACCATGAGGCGGATTTCATCGTCGTGATAAACGAAACTGTCCCCAGTGTGGAACCAGTCGCCCTTTAAGGCTTCTTCTGTTGCGGGTAGGTCGCGGTAATAGCCTGAGAACATCGCCGGTGATCGATATACGGCTTCGCCAGCCACCCCTAATTGACCGCGCAGATCATTGCCATCTTCGTCAAACACGGTCGCAGCCATGATCGGGCTCGGCTTACCCACGTGATTGACGGCCGGCGCCTCGCGCATATACATGCCGACGTGTCGATCGATAAAGAAACGATGACAGGCAACCGCTTCCGTTTGGCCAATAATTTCATACACCTTGAGCTTATCAGTGCACAGGCGGCGAAACGCTGCCAACGATCCCGGTGCTAATGGTGCCCACCCAAAGTACATCACCGTGAGGTGCGTGAGGTCGTAAGCAAACGGCGTTTCGTGCACCGCATTGATCATACTTTCAACGAATTGAGGTGATCCGCCGAATAAACAAGTCGCTCGTTCTCGCGTGCAAGTTTCTGCCATTACATGGCCTTCGGGTTTGCGCGCCATGATCGCGGTGCCGCCGCAGATGAGTGGACCAAAAATGCAAATGTGATCGCCGATGTGGAATACCATGGGGGTGAACGACGCTAAGCGAATTTCACTTTCGTGATCGAGTCCGCGCGTCATCGACAGCATATGGCTATAGGCCGTCATGTACGTATAGGTATGCGAAATCATCACGGCCTTCGGTCGCGCGGTGGTGCCTGAGGTAAATAAAATTTCCCAAATATCATCGCCATGGATACGTACGTCGGGTTCTACTTCGCTTTGCCCCTCGATAAATTGTTCAAACGTGGGCACCGCACCGGTTTCATCTCCGCCAATCGAGACGATGGGTTCAATTCCTAGCGGTGCTAGATCCTTGGACAATTTATTCCATAGCCCTTCATCGACGACGGCCAGCTTCGCGCCAACGTGCAACAAGGCATCGCCGATCACATCAGGCGCCATCATGACGTTGATCGGTGCCGCGACGAGCCCGGCTTTTGCGATACCGATCTTCGTTAGCCAAGCTTCGTTCGAGTTGTCACACAGCATTGCGATTCGCGTCGAGCGCGGTAATCCCAACGTTAACAAGCTGTTGGCAACTCGATTAATCAGCGAGTTCGCTTGCGCATAAGTCACTCTGGCGTATTGCGGGTTTACCGTGGCATCCGGGGTCGTAATTAAGGCGACCTTATCTGGTTCGTTCCACGTCATTCGCTCAATAATGTCGGCCACCGAAACTCGATTCCACCGGTCGTCGTTGCGGCGCTCACTGAAATTCTCGACGTCGATTGTCATGCGTAACTCCCTCGCAAATCTATGGCGCTAAACGAGATCAATTAGTTCTGCTAATGCCTGGATCGTGTGATCAGGATCGACGGCCTTTTTGCCGGTTTGCAGCGGCGGCTCTAGACCGTGTTCTGTAATCAGTACGGTGCGCATACCCGCATTATTCGCGCCGACGATGTCATGCTCGGGCGAATCGCCGACAAACAATACCTGGTTGGCCTCGAGCCCCGACTTTTCCAAGGCCACGTCGAAGAATCTCCGATCCGGCTTACACGACTGTGCGGCTTCCGAACTCGTCCAATGATCGAGATAACGATCGAGTTGTTCACGCGCTACCAGTGGTTCGAGCATATCATCGTCAATATTCGATACGATTGACAAATACAGCCCTTGGGCCTTTAGCGCGGCTAAAGTTTCGATACAATCGGGTTTAATTTCGAGGCAGGCAAATAATGCCGCTTGCTGGATCTCGTGATAGCGCTGATGCACATCAGGATCATAATCTGCTTCCAATATTTCGTAGAAGCGCAGATACATTTCGTGAAACATGTCGTGATGTCGGTAGTATGATTTTTCCGCGTAACGATGGCTCACTTCTTTGGTCGCGACCTTATAGGCTTTTTTGATAGCATCCGTGTCTGCTACTACGCCCATTTCCCGCACGCTTTCAATGAGTATTGGGATGTTCGTTCGCGCGACATTGCGGTAACTAAACAAGGTCCCGCCTAGGTCAAAAAATAGTCCGGCTATTGCCATCGCACGCAGTTCCTCGTTGGCCGAGCGAGTGCGCTTGGGCCATCAATCATTTTGATTATCGAACAAGTGTCGAATTGAGGACGCATAATATTCGATCAGCGCGTTTTCGTCAGGATTAGCCCAGTAGCGTCCGTCTTGCTCAACGAGAAGATGTCTGATGGCCATCATTTCTATTGCCGTGTCGAGTGCAAAACTATTTGCTGCGTCGAAGATGAGGTGCCTTGCGCCGTCAATCGCCAGCGTATCCAGGCGCTGTTGTACTTGCGCTTTCAGCTCGAGTTCGGTGAAGTCCTTCTCAGACCTAAGCACGACGGTTGCGATCAGTGGTACAGCCAACGCTGGTACGAGCTGGCCAACGGCCAGCATGAGATGTTCGGCAAGCTCCGTCACTTTTTCAAATCGGCCATCAGTATCGTATTGACGGAAATCAATGTGCTCATCTTCGCAGTACCGACGCAACGAAATCGGACTACCAAATTGGACGGCGGCATAACCGAACCGATTCCAGCGGTGGCGAATTTTCAAGCGCACGATATTGAAAACAAATCCGCTGGTATTGCGCAGCGCGTTCCATTTCCCGGGCTTTTGCACCTCGCTCGAACGCTCAATAAGCAAGGTACGATCTTCGAGTACGCGATCGTAATTGATACCGACCGGTACAAAAACGACATCGCGCTCGCCCTGCGGATCAAAAGACCTAACCATATAATCAACCAAGCCAAGTTTCGGCCGACGTAGCCGGCCGTCCGGGCTTAATCCGCCTTCCGGAAAAACAGCTTGGATAATTCCGCCTTCGATCGCCATTTGCACATAGCGAGCGAGGACTTTTCGATATAAATCGTCACCGGATCCGCGGCGCACGAAGTAGGCACCCATCGATCGGATCAGTTGTTGAACTGGCCAAACGCGCGCCCATTCGCCGACGGCGTAACTAAGGGCCGCGTGGTGAACGACCATGTAGGTGGCGAGCAAGTAATCGATGTTGCTGCGGTGGTTGAGCACGAACACCAGACTCGCCCGTGGATCGATATCGAGAAATCCTTGTTTGTCCGCGTAGACCACGCGGATCCAATACAGCATCCGCACCAAACGGCGCGCCACCCAATTGCCAATCCCGAAGTACATGTACGCGTTGAATGAAGGACAAATTTCCTTCGCATAGTGTTGCACGCGAATCATTGCGACATCGGTTGGAACACCGTTGTCGTGTGCTCATCGCTGTGCGGTTTCGAGTACCTCTGGATCGTAGATAAGCCGATCGATTAACACTTGGCGTCGGTTGAGTTTGAATGGTCGCACTTGAATCCGGAGGCGTCGGTTCATTTCGCCGATCGCTTGATTTACCTTACGTCGAAAAACCCAACGAACGCTCGGCACGAGGATCCTTTCGAGCGCCAACCACGCACTAGCGATGAGTAGCGCGACGAGCAACCAGATGAGAATTGAGACAGTGTCTGTCACGTAGTGCTCGCCTTGATTATCGAAAGATGAGCAATGATACACTCCTCCTCGGCGCAATACGGGGCACTCAGATGGACAACAATGAGCGAGATAGAATGGGAACCGTGTTTAATAACGCAGCGTCCGGCACCAGAACTCGAGCGACGATTCCAGCAAGAAACTGGCCGACCAGGGTATTTGATGCGGTTGGTAATCAGAGGAACGAAAGATGAACACATCATTAGACTGCACCGTTAGCGCCGGTGAATTGCGTGGCACTGTCGATCCGCGTTTTTCAAGGGTTGCAGACGAATTCGAACGAAATTTTCGCGAGCGTAATGAACTTGGCGCATCCGTATGCGTGATGCTGAACGGCGCTCCGGTGGTGGACTTGTGGGGCGGAACGGCGCGCGTCGATTCTGCAGCGCCCTGGAATTCCGATACTTTATCCGTTGTGTGGTCGTCGACCAAAGGTGCGGTATCAATGTGTGCCCATATACTCGCCACGCGCGGTGATCTGGATATCGATGCGTTGGTGACAGACTATTGGCCAGAGTACGGCCAAAACGGTAAGGCGACGACGACCGTAAAAATGTTGTTAAGCCACCAATCCGGGGTCTGCGCGATCAGCGAACGCTTACCCGCGAATGCCTATGCGGATTGGGACTTAATGATTAAGGCCATTGAGAAACAAGCGCCTTTTTTCGAGCCCGGATCCGCGCATGGTTATCAGGCATTAACTTATGGTTGGTTGGTCGGCGAAGTTATCCGCCGGGTGAGCGGCCAATCGCTTGGTGAGTTCTTTCGCCAAGCGATTGGTGATCCCTTGGATCTCGATTTCTGGATAGGTCTGCCAGACACGCATGAGTCGCGCACCGCGCGCATGATCATGCCGGAGATGAATCTCGACGATCCGTCGCCGTTTCTCTACGCAATGCGCGACCCCAAGAGCGTTCAAGCGCTAGCGATGGGAAATAGTGGCGGCTATATGGATCTGAACAAAGACGGTGTTCGCGGGTTCGATACGCGGCTCGCCCATGCCGCTGAAATTGGCGGTGCTGGCGGACTTGCTAACGGTCGAGGATTGGCTGGCTTGTATGCGCCGCTCGCCTGCGGCGGCCGGTTAAACGACATCGAATACGTGTCGCCAGATATCCTAGCGCGGATGGCTGCGGTTGCGTCCGCCAGCTCGCGCGACGTGACCTTGCTCGCGCCAATGCGATTTTCCTTAGGGTTCTTTAAGGCGATGGACAACCGACGTTCCGTACCTGGTACACAGGACTCGATGTTTATACCAGAGGCGGCTTTCGGTCATCCAGGCTACGGCGGTAGCATTGGCTTTGCGGATCCCGAGTCCGGCATTTCATTCGGATACACCATGAATCGAATGGGCCAAGGCATGTTGTTGAACGAGCGCGGCCAAAGCCTGATCGACGCAGTCTATCGGTCGCTCGGCTACCGATCGCGGGAGTCAGGTAACTGGCTGAAATAAGTCATGAAATGTCCAGCAACTAGTAAGGCGCGAACCGGCATGTGTCTTCCACAGCTGCCAAGGCATGCATTTAGCGCTCAAGTGCGTAGACGGCTTCCGTGGCGACGAAAATAATGCGACCCTCTGCGCCCCATGTGGAGCCATAACCCCAGACGCGCGCGAATCCTTAGCTTATCCTTACCGATTATCGGCGGCATGATGTCGCAAAATCTCCTGAATTTGGTCGACACGGCCATGGTCGGACATCTCGGCGACGTGGCGCTCGCTGCCGTTGGGCTTGGCGGGTTCGTTAGTTTTATGTCGATGGCAATCGTGCTTGGCATTGCGGTTGGCGTGCAAGCAACCGCGGCGCGACGCAAAGGGGAAGGGCGCTACGCAGAAATGGCCGTCGCTTTAAACGCCGGCTTGTTGGTCGTGTTTTGCGTTGGTCCGGTATTGTCCGCCATTCTTTATCAGCTAGTGCCCAACTTCTATCCCTATTTGAGTTCTGACCCGGAAGTCATTGCAGCGGGAATTCCGTATTTGCAGTTCCGCATCCTGGCGATCATTTTTGTCGCGAGTAACTTTGCTTTCCGTGGCTACTGGAATGCAGTCGATCAATCGCGGCTTTACATGTTCACCTTGTTGATCATGCATGCGTGCAATATTTCGTTGAATTATTTGCTCATATTCGGCAAGTTTGGATTTCCCGAATTAGGGACGACGGGAGCAGGGATCGGTACGGCAGTTTCGACTGCCATTGGCACTACGACTTATATCTTTCTGGGATTTAGACACGCTCGCGGCGAAGGTTTTTTCCAAAAAAGACCGTCGCGAAAAGACTTCGGTCAAATCATTCGATTGTCGTTGCCGAGTGGCATTCAGCAGTTCTTTTTCTCCGCTGGCATGACCGCGATGTATTTAATCATCGGGCGGATCGGAACCTCAGAACTCGCGGCCGCGAACGTGTTATTAAATATCACGCTGGTTGCGATGCTGCCGGGCATGGCGTTCGGTCTCTCTTCTGCGACCCTAGTCGGACAGGCCTTAGGACGAGGCGATTCGGCTGACGCGAAGCAGTGGGCTTGGGACGTGATGAAGGTCGCTTTGGTATTACTCGGCGTAATGGGCATCCCAATGTTTCTCGCCCCTGATCTGATCCTAGGAATATTTCTCCATGATCCGACGACGTTGGATCTCGCCCGCGCACCGATGCAACTGATCGGCGCAACCATGGCGGTCGAGGCGACAGGTATTGTAATGATGCATTCGCTACTCGGCGCAGGGGACGTGCACCGGGTGATGCGGATCTCAATCTCCTATCAATGGTTATTTTTTTTACCCGTGGCCTATCTTGTTGGTCCCATCATGGGTTACGGATTGATGGGCGTTTGGACCTTGAATATTATCTATCGCACTTTGCTCGCTGGAACATTCGCGCTCTTATGGCGTCGCGGAAAATGGGCTTCGATCAAGATTTAGTGTCGATCAAACGCGCGTTTGGATCGAAAGCGCACGACGCCTAACGACATAAATCGCACTGTTGCGTGATGCGATCGCAACGCTAGCACCAGCGACCAATATTGTATCGTTCGTGCCTCCCTTCGAACGATCGTGCAAAAGGAAAAAACATGGATCTCAATCCGCTAGCGAATCTCGGTGAGGTACAACCAGAGAACCTGGGTGCTCGACCGGTTGTCGTACTCAATTTATTGAAATTTAAGTCCCCCGAGTCAATTTCAACATACCTTACCTACGTTAAAGGGGTGCTCGAGCAATGCTCGGATAGTGGCGCCGAACTGATCTACGCCGGCAAGCTATAGGAAAAAATCCAAGGAAATATCGGTGATTGGGATGTCGCTATATTAGGTCGCTATCCAAGCCGCCGACATTGCTATGCGATGTTTCGTTCAGCACAATACCAGGCGCTCAGTCCGCTTCACGAAGCAGCGCTCGATAACGCAATATTTTGGCCATCCGAACTGATTCTCCCGTACAAAACTCAAACGGTAGAGTTCGAAGGTGGGGAATGGTTGGGGTTGCTTGCGGCGCTATGCGTATTCGAATTGCTGGGCGCCGACTCAGCAAAGTTCTTTGCAATGTCGTTGGAATAGCTGAGATAGTCGTCAAAAAGCTAGGTCTAAATTTATGACTGATTACGAGCTCGCAGATATTTTCGTCACACACGCGCAAGTGTTACTGACTTACTTCATGGGGTTTATCTCGGCGACCTCGGCCTTGCTTGTTGTTGCGCACGTTACCGGCTCGACATTACCGGCCGCACTGGTCAGAGTTGTCATTGCGATCTACACGATCACGTCGGTTTTTTTGATCGCATCGTTTCAACGCTTGAGCGCCGTCGTTCTGGGCATACGGGGCCAAATGGGGGAGTCACTTAACTGGCATGCCGTTGTTCACGAGGACCCGCGGATTTTAGAATTATTAACGTCCATCGGTGTTTTCGCCATGGTCGTCATTTACGTCAGCGGTATTTGGTATTTACTCAGGGTGCGCAGACTGATGGGTACGGAGTAGGCGAACAGTATGGAGCGGGACGAAGACGTAATTAACAATGGTCCTAATCGAATAAGTCTGACATTCCCAAGCGAAGCAAAGCCGAGTTCGATGGCGGAGGTCTCGAAATGTCGAAGAATATTTATAGCGGCGCGTGCCAATGCGGTAGTCTGAAATTCCATTTTTCGACTGCGTTGGCGCCAGCGGATTGGCGAGTCCGTCGCTGCACGTGCTCTTTTTGTCGGCAACATCCCAAGCATATCCACGTGTCCGATCCTGAAGGTTCGGTACGCTACGAATTTCTACACAAAGAACGAGTTTCTCGATTTAGGTTTGGGACGAAAACCGCGGATTTCATCACCTGTAATCATTGCGGCTCCTATATCGGCGCGGTGATGCTCCATGAGAATGGAAACTTCGCCGTGCTGAACGTTGAGCATTTGTCAGCGGATCTGCGCTTACCAACACCACCGGAGGTTTCTTTCGATGGAGAAGATCTCGAGCAGCGACTCGCGCGCAGGAACAGCGGATGGACGCCAGTAGAAGGGGAGGTCTAGTTTCTCGTTCCGTTAACCCGCAGCTGTGCCGTTCAAACACGTTTTCAAACTAAGGCGCAATCCCCAGCATCGATTTGTAATGCTGCCAAAAACCGATAATGGCCGACTCCGTCACGAGATGATCGGCGTCTTCGGCGACACCGCCACCCATTGCAATGTATGAACCCGCGCCGCGATCGCGCCGCACCGCCTTCTGAACGATTTCAACGGCTTCGCCGTCCTCCATCGACACATAGCCGGCCGGTCCAATCAGATTCGATTGTTTAATTCGAATATTGCGCATTTCTTCGTCGTCATCGAGGTAACCGAAATGCGTCCACACGAGTTCGAAACCATCCGCGCCATCAGTCACAGACTGCCGTACTGCCAGGGTATTTGCGATTTGTTGGATGACAAGATTCGGGAATAACGCCATGATAACTAGGGTAATGCCATCGTCGAAATCCGGGCGGCCTTGGAGCACGGAGGAATCGGCGAGCTTGAAGTTCTCGTCATAACTACGTACGTCTTTAAACACCTCGCGCTCGAGCGCCGTGTTACTCGATGAGGCCTTCGCGTAGAGCATACTGTGACGGTGGGCACCGTCCATTAAGCACTCGCCGGTTTGCGAGGACCGATACAAGCCGAACGTGGTGTGAAACAAATGCAGCAGGCTCGCATGATAAGGATCCCGAGTATTCTCCGCGTAGAGCTTCCAATTACCATGGATGTACTGGCGTTGGTCGCCAAGAATTTCAATAGGGCGATTAAAAATGCGCTGAATACTCGCGATGATCATCGGTCCGAGGAATTCCTCTAAGGACACAACTGCTCTCGAGAAGGTTGCGAAGATCAAACCGTTGATGCTGGCCGAACGCAGACGATTCAAACCATGTTCCGTCAAATCGAAACCTTCTGGCATGCCACCTTTGCCAGCAATGCCGGCGCGAAACGGCACACCGCGCAATTGCCCTTTCAGATCATATGCCCACTGGTGGTAGACGCATTGCAGGCGCCGCGTATTGCCGCGTCTTTCGCGGCATACGAGTGCGCCGCGATGAGCGCAACGGTTTTGCATGACATTGATGTTGCCGTCGTTGTCCCGCGTGACGAGCACGGGTGTCTCGCCGATGAAAGTCGACTTATAGTCACCGCTGTTTGGTAGTTCGGCCTCAAGGCCGACGAAGCTCCAAGCGTCGCCGCGAAAGATCGCTTCTTGTTCGCGGTCGTAATAGGCTTTGTCAGTGAAAACTTCGTAAGGCACGCAAAACCCGCTAGCCGACGTTGGCCAAACGTCATCGGGCGTCGAAATATTTTCGGAGATGGTCATATGCGTTCTCCTTAGAGTGGGGTGACTAATAAAGTATCAATACGGTCCGTATCGTAGATGACAATTTTTTCTTCTAATAGTAAGCAGTCGTCGACAACAACGACCCGGTCTTCGTAGATCCCGGCGCTATACAACTCCGTCACGCCTTGTCCGCGCGTTCGGTATACCGCGTAGTTGCTGCGCATCTTCGCAGACCTTGTCGTTACGCCACTGATGATCGTCGAACTGACGATATGGCGGTATTGATGTCGTTCATAAATGTTTGCTTTGCGCAGTGATACCACACGATCGACCAGCATGTTTTTCGAATCGCAGAAAATTGCGGCGACCGGCATGCCGCGCGCCGCATTCTCTAGCGCTAGAATCTTGTAAACACACCGATCAACAAAGAATTCTGGCCACTGTTCCAAGCGATCGTCGTCTATGCATTGGACGTACTCGGCCAACAGTCGCTCAAGTTTGAACTGGAGTTCAATTTCGGATAAAGCAGTTAGATTCACCAGTCGACCTCGGGGTTTGATTCGGTTAATTTGCGGGCATGCTGTGCCATGATCTGAACTAACCGCGTAAAAATCAATCGGGGTCAGGCAGTGCAACAAGTTGTTGCGCTAGCCGACTGGTGTCGGGATCAAACCATCGTCAATTCAAATGCGAGGTGAGCGCAATGCTACAACTGAGACCCGGGTGCGAGCACTGCAATCGTGAACTACCCCCTGCTTCGACGGATGCGTTGATCTGCAGCTTCGAATGCACTTTCTGTCGTGATTGTGTCGAACAGCACTTCGGTAACGTCTGCCCGAATTGCGGTGGCAATCTGACCCCTCGGCCGATTCGCCCGGCGCAGGATCGGCGCGGTGGCAACTATCTTGGTAACTACCCTGCGGCTAAGGACGTCGTTCACCGGCCGAAAGATCTCAAGGCGCATCAGCTCTTGCGTGCGAATATCGAATCGATTGGACCCGAGCACCGCTGATTCAGCCGGTCGGAAGCGGAATTTACGGCACACTATTAATTATGAATAAGGCACCAGAGCGGTATCCAATTGACGGCTACGTCGTTATCGACGCATTGATGAGCGACGATGAAATCGCACGCATCGATGAGGAGCTTGCATCTTCCCCGCCCGAAGTTGCCGCTGATCGGCGTTTTCTCGATCGCGAATGGTGTCGCTTGGTCGCCCAGGTGTTGCGCCATCGATTGCTAAAACGTCGTTTGCTGTATTTAGCGTCGCAACCCGTCTTATGTACTTATTTTGGTAAAGACCTTCAGACGGACAGGGGCGAAGGATTGCATCGTGATCTACACCTGCCATTGAGCGCGCGAATCGAAGGGAAGCCGTGGCAGAACTGGAGAGAAAAGCAAAACATTCCGCATGCGCAAGCACCCAGTGATTTGCTTGCGACCATGGTCGCGCTACGAATTAACTTGGATGATTGCGCGAATGACGAAGGTGGTTTGTGCGTCGTGCCAGGCAGTCATTTGACTGCCGACGTGACGAATACGCGGATCGAATGCACTGGCGGAAAGGGGAGCGCGGTAGCCATGAGTCCTATGCTGTTACATTCGTCGTCAAAGTCAACATTGGGCAACGAGCGTCGCGTGTTGCAGTTTCTGTTCGGGCCACGCAGTTTGCCGGGCGGTGCCGAGTGGTACTATCGCGGCTAAGTCTCGGACAATAACGAGTGGGCGATCGTCACGATTTATTCGGTTTGCGCAACGGTGGGACTTCGATACCCGCCGCTGACTCCAGCACTTTCACGGTCGCGAAAAAGTCGTCCTTACCGAACCCGGCATCCAACGCTTTCGTGTAAACACCATGCGCGGCTTCCGTCATGGGCATTGGCGCGCCAATTTCGCGACCCGATTCTAGCGCGACGCCGACGTCTTTCGCTGCGATCGCTAATGAGAAAACATCAAGATCAAATTTGCGTGATAGCGCGAGCGGTGCACTTGCCATGTGCGGACCTGCGGAACTGCTTTTTAGTACTTCCAACAGTGCGCTCGGATCCATTCCGGCCTTTGCACCCATGACGAACCCTTCTTGGATCAGCACGCTCGTGCATAAAAATATTTGATTGTTAACCAACTTCGTTAAAGTGCCGGATCCTGACGGACCCATATAAAATAAATTTTCGCCGATGCATTCCAACAAGGAACGAACATCGTTGAACGCAGACTCATCACCGCCAATCATAATCGCCAAGGATCCCTTAAGCGCCGCTCGCTTTCCGCCGGATACCGGCGCATCCAGATAACGAATGCCTTTCGCCGCCGCGAGTTCGGCAATCTTTCGATTTAAGGATACGGAATTCGTGGATAAATCGACGATGGTCGCTCCAGACTTAAGACCGTTAAGCAATCCTCTCTCGCCGAGGACGACAGTTTCAATCTCTGGTGGTCCCGGTAGAGACAAAAATACGGTTGCGCATTGCTCTGCGATGTCCTTGATCTCAGCTGCTTGCGCACCTTTGTCCAACAAAGCTTGCAGCGCTGAGGCATTCTTGTCACACACCAACAGCGCATGTTGATGTTCGACTAACTGGGCAGCCATGGGGCCGCCGATTGTGCCTGTACCAATGAATCCAAGTGATGCCATGCCGAGCTCCAGAGTTTGTCGTCGCAGTATACGAAATGTTTCGCCACGGCGGTCAATCGACCCTATTTTTCTATTTTTCCAGTTTTCCAGAAGCAAGTTTTCCAGGGACAAGTTTTCCAGAGGACAAGTTTTCCAGGACAGGCACAGATCAGGACACTTTTTCACATTTTTCAAGGGACAAGTTTTCCTGCACTTTTTCCAGGACAGGCACAGATTGTAATCATTCGAAACGGTCACTAGTATTCACCGTACATCTATCGCAGGAGGTCAAGGATGACCCGAGCAAGAGCCACCCTGGTGTCTGTTGAGGACACGCCTTACTACCATTGTCTGGGTCGCTGCGTCAGACGCGCATTTCTGTGCGGCTTCGACGCACAATCTCAAGCATCGTTCGAGCACCGCCGGGTGTGGATGCAAGAACGTCTCGCGTTATTGACCGACACGTTCGCTATCGACGTGTGTGCCTACGCCCTGATGTCAAATCATTATCATCTCGTGCTCAGGCTCGCGGGCGAACGATCCAAGGCGTGGTCAGACCGAGCGGTCATCGAACGGTGGACGGCGGTGTATGCGGGTACCGACGCGGCCCGCCGGTATCTCAACCATGAGTCGCTCGAGGAGGCAGAAAATGCGGCGTTAAACGGTCATATCCAACTCTGGCGGGCACGGCTGGGAGATTTGTCTTGGTTCATGCGCTCACTCAACGAACACATCGCCCGCAAAGCCAATGCGGAAGATAAATGCACCGGTCACTTCTGGGAGTCGCGCTTCAAGTCCCAAGCCCTCCTCGATGAGACCGCACTCATTACCGCCATGGCCTATGTCGACTTGAACCCGATCCGCGCTAAGCAGGCAATATCGATCGACGCCAGTGACTTCACCTCAGGTCAAGCGCGCTACGCTCAGCTCACATCGGCGGATGGCGTCTCCAGCCCGTTAATAAAACCTCGTTTGGTGCCGTTCATTGAGGCTGACCATCGACAGGCACTCGACCACTTGCCGTTTCATCTCAACGACTACTTAGACCTGATTGATACCACGGGACGACTCGTGGTCAACGGTAAGCGAGGGTTCATCCCGGGACACCAACCAAGCCTCCTCGAGGCGCTGAACGTCGCGCCACAACACTGGTTTGATACGACGATCCAGTTACACGCTCGGTATGAACTCGCGCTCGGGACACCGACGCAGTTAACGCAACTCGCGAAACGCTGGGGTAACCGCTGGCTACAAGGCATACGACACGCCAGACGGCTGTACCCCGTGCCGAGTGGATAACGCCCCGATCGCATTCACCTGATTAATTCTTTGAGTCGCACGATGCTCGCGGCACGGGCAGGTGTGTGCTGTCGGCACACGCGGGTGTCAATCCGCGCTACAACCACTTGTTCCTTGCCGAATTGGCCCGCCTGCTTGCAGAAATATCTGCGTCGATGTCGCCAATACATGCCTGTCCTATTGTTTCTTTCTATTGTTTCTTTCGATGTCGCCAATGCATGCCTGTCCTATTGCTTATCCTATGCCTGTCCTATTGTTTTACTATTGTTTTATCGTTTCACCGCGATCCCATCGTCACCGACCGACACCACCGTTGCGTCGCAAGTTTTTAAGTAGGCGTCCTCGCGCAATAGCTCGATCGTCATAGAGTTCCTACTTCGTCTCGACCAAGATTTCTCGATACCGGTTAGGACCTCCATTGCGCGCCGAGTGAGTTGCGGGGATACGTTGCGACTCATTGCCAATCACCACGAGCTCGTCGCCTTCCAAATGCAGGGGTACGACGTCACCGTCGGCAACTTCGATATTGCTCAAGAACTTATTGTCCGCATCGAATACTTCCAAGGTTGTGCCATTGATCACGTAAAAGATGTAGTCCATATCATGCGTGTGTACTGGCGTTTGCTCGCCCGGTTCCAAATTGAATTCCCAGACCTTAATTTTGTCGTTCTCGAACACGACATTTGTTCCTACTCCCGCCATCATCGTTCTCCTGTTGTGTTGTCTAGCTAAGCTCGCGCGACGATTAGTCTGCCAAGTTCAGGTCGGTAATTTCTCGAATGCGCAAACTTCCGTCGCAACTTTAAATCGTCACGACGATTTTGCCCATTGCGCGACGCTCCGCCAAATCGCTGATCGCCGTACCAGCTTGCGCTAAAGGATAGTGTGCTGAGACGTAAGGCCGGATCTTTTTCGCTGCGTACATTTCGAACATCTCTTTACCATTTTTCTGATTCTCGGCTGGTTCGCGATCGGCGAAGGAACCCCAAAACACGCCAACGATCTGACAGCCTTTTAGTAACGCCAGATTGAGCGGAATACTTGGAATGCCGGCTGGAAATCCGACCACTAGGAAGCGCCCTTCCCAGGCGATGGCGCGTAGCGCGGCTTCAGCATAATCCCCGCCTACAGCGTCGTAAATAACGTTCGCGCCGCCAGACCCGCAGGCTTCTTTAAATTCGTTAGACAAGGCTTTTGCCGCGTCCTTATCCAATGCACCGGTTGGATACACAACTCCCGCGGTCGCGCCATGTTTCATCGCTAAGTCGACTTTTTCTTGACTAGAGGCAGCCGCAACAACTCGTGCGCCCATCGCGACCCCGAGTTCAACAGCGGCTAGGCCGACACCCCCAGCAGCGCCCAAGATGAGCAGCGATTCGCCGGGCTGCAAGGCCGCGCGTTGTTTTAGCGAGTAATAAGAAGTGCCGTAGGTAAAAATAAACGCCGCTGCTTCATCGAACGGCATGGCGGCTGGCATCGGTAAGCATTTATGCGCTTTAGTGACGACTTTTTCGGCCATTCCGCCCCAACCAACCAGCGCGATCACGCGGTCGCCGATTGCGAAATTCTTGACCTCGCTACCGAGCGCATCGATAACCCCAGCGACTTCGCCACCGGGCGAAAAAGGTCGTGGCGGTTTGAATTGGTATTTGTCCACAATGATCAGCGAATCAGGGTAATTCACCCCGCACGCATGGACTCTCACCCGGACTTCGTCAGCGGCCGGTTGGGGCTCTGGTATATCTTCGACGGTTAGAGTGTCGGGCCCACCGACGGCGTTGCTGACGATCGCTTTCATTTAGACTCTCCTAGTGTTGACTACGCGTCGTAGCCAGATTTATTGCGGAGCAGGATTGTAACGCGAAGCTTCGGTGAGCGCCTGCGGCGTCGGCAGGTTAGAATAGCCCGGCCTCAACAATCTAACCCAGGAGATTTGGCTAATGGCATATCACCCACTCGTAACCGTCATCACAGCGATAAGCTTGCTAATGGCTAGCGAAATTTTTGCCGAAGATCGCGACATTGGACGCAACGCATTCGAACGCACCTGTAGCGGCTGTCACAGTGAAACACCAGTGCCGAGGGCAATGAGTCCGGCGCAGATGGCAGAATTACCGCCTGAGAAAATCTTCAAGGTACAAACTGAAGGGCTGATGGTGCTCCAGGCTGCGGCGCTAACTGAGCTAGAGAAACGTGCGTTGGCCATTTATATATCGAAAACCCCGTGGGGGTCCGTACCGGATGAGAAGCTCGCCGAGACCTTGAAGCAATGCGATAGCCATCCAAACTTAGCGAGTGACTCCCTGGAAAAACCGCATTGGTCGGGTTGGGGACTCGATTTAGACAACACGCATTTCCAACCGGGTGACTACGCCGGGCTAAAGGCGAGTGACTTAGAAAATCTCGAGTTTAAGTGGGCGCTCGGTTACAGCGGCGCTACGACTGTCACAACGCAACCAGCCGTGGCTGGTGGGCGAATTTATATCGGCGGACCGAACGGCGGCATTTATGCTTTGGACGCGAAGAGCGGTTGTGCACACTTCAAATTTGAAACTGAAGATGCGGTGCGCGGCGCAATCACCCTAACGAAGTTGTCGGATGGACGTTTGATATTGTTAGCCGGTGATCGCAAAGCTTGGTTCTACGCAATCGATGCGAACAGCGGCGAACTACTGTGGAAAGATAAAGCGGACGAGCACGCGTGGGCGATCATCACGGGTTCTCCGTCGCTGTATAAGGGCGTCGTCTATGTGCCCTTGGCATCGTTTGAAGAGCTCGCCGGCGGTTCCGAGAGTTACGAATGTTGCACGTTCCGCGGCAGCATCGTCGCCTACGATATCGGATCCGGCAAACGGCTATGGAAAAGTTCACTTGTCCAGGAGCCACTCGTAAAAACCAAAAAGATGACGAACGGTGTGCAGTTGTGGGGCCCCTCAGGTGTCGCGGTGTGGTCGCAACCAACCATCGATCCGAAGCAAGGCGTTTTATATCTCACCACCGGCGATAGCTATTCAAGCCCAGCCTCGGCGACTAGCGACTCAATCGTCGCGATGGATCTCGTCACGGGTGAGATTAAGTGGCATCTACAAACCTCCGCAGACGATGCGTTCACTGCAGCCTGCGCTGCACCTAACGCTGATCCCGTAGCACGTGAAGACTGTGGACCTGACGTTGATTTCGGATCATCGGCAATCCTGAGAACTTTGCCTAATGGCCGACGGGTCTTATTAGCGGGCCAAAAATCGGGTGTTCTGCACGCCATCGATCCAGACAACAAGGGCGAAGTCCTCTGGCAAAAACGCTTATCACCAGGTGGCGTGCTTGGTGGTATTGAGTGGGGGTTCACGGCCGACGACAAACGGGTCTACGTACCGATTTCAGATGTTTGGGAAACGCGCACGACCCCAGGTCATGCGGGTGGTATCTACGCGCTAAATTTTGCCGACGGCAGCGAAGCATGGAATACGCCAGCGGCGAAACCTGATTGCTTGGAACGGCCCGGATGTAACGCCGGACAACCTGCAGCTGCGACCTTAATTCCCGGTGTTTTGTTTTCTGGTTCCATGGACGGCCATATGCGTGCCTACGATCCTGACACTGGAAAAGTGATTTGGGATATCGATACAAAACGTGAATACCCGACCGTAAACGACGTGCCTGGCGTTGGTGGGTCGATCAAAGGCGCTGGCGTGACAGTGGTCGATGGCTGGATTTATTTCGGATCAGGTTACGGATTGTGGGGTTTGCCGGGTAACGTGTTCTTAGCTTTCGGGCCGAAGTAGATTCGTTCGCAAGGCAGCTTCAAGAAGCATAAACGCACAATGATTTAGTGGATGGGAATTATCGATATGAGTAGAACAGTGTGTGCGATCGTTGGGGCAGGTGATGGTTTAGGTCAATCCTTAGCGCGACATTTCGCGGCCAACGGATTCGATATTGCGTTGTTGTCGCGCTCCGCAGCAGGCAGTGCGGCGGCGCTCGCGGCGGCCGGTGCAGCGGATCCCTCGGCTGCTGTGAAGTACTTCCAAGTTGACGCAATGAAACCGGATACTGTCGAACAAGGACTCGGTAAGGTCGCGAAAGACATGGGCCAAATCGACGTGCTCATTTATAACGTACGCGGCGGCATGCAGGCGAAGGCACCGCTCGACGTCAGTTTCGAAGAACTCCGCGATATCTATGAAATTGAAGTGGTTGGCGCTTACGCTGCGGCGCGCGCAGTGATGCCAGGCATGATCGAACGCGGGCACGGTTCGGTGATTTATTCGAGCGCGACAGCAGCGTTACGCGGCTCTGGAACGAATCCTTTGTACGCCATGGGTAAGTTCGGATTGCGCGCGCTCGCACAAAACTTGGCTAAAGCCTACGCGCGCGACGGCGTGCACGTTGCGCATGTGCGTCTCGATTGCGCACTCGATGTACCGATTGTACGTAAGCACTACGGCCTGAAGACGGAGGAGATGTCCAATACAGATGATGTTGCCGAGAGTTATTTATGGATCCATCGTCAACCGAAGTCTGCATGGAGCAACGAAATAGAAATTCGCCCTTACACGGAAAACTGGACGTTCTAAGGCATTCGATAGTTCATGGGGCGAACACTAATGACATTTGCAAATGATTCTCGGGTAGTCGCGGCGCAAGCGTTTGCTGATGAGGTGATCGCACCGAATGCCGAACACTGGGAAACCTTGGGCCGAGTTCCCTACGATTGCTTCGAACAGGCTGCTAAAGCGGGATTGTGTGGATTGCTGGTACCTGAAGCTTTAGGTGGTAGTGGTCTTGGCGTTGGGGCGATGGCCGCAGTGATGGAATCGATGGCGAGTGCGTGTATGTGTTCGGCATTTTCTTTTGCCGTACACAATAATCTCGCTGGCTACGTTGCGCGTTACGGCAGCCCAAGCCAGATCGATCGTTATCTCCCGGATTTAATTGCGGGCCGCAAGATTGGCGCGTTCTTGCTTACCGAACCAAGCGTCGGCAGTGATGCGCAGTCGATCAAGACCTTCGCTGAACGAACCGCGAGCGGGTGGATTATTAACGGTGAAAAAGCCTGGGTGAGTAACGGTGTATTCGCTGATCTAATCAGCGTTTACGTACAAACCGAACACGGATCCGGCGCCGAGGGCATCGCCGCGTTTTTGATCGATGCGAATGCGCCTGGCGTGATTCGAGAGGATGCGTACAAGCTAATGCGCGGACACGCACTAGGTACTGCCGGGTTTCGATTCGATCAATGCGCAGTGATTGACGACGCGCTCGTGCTAGCGCCAGGGGCAGCGTTTAAGGCCGCAATTGCTGGGATCAATATCGCGCGCATTTGCGTTGCGGCCATGTGTTGCGGGACCTTGCACGCGAGTCTCGCGCAAGCCATCGATTACGCGGACAAGCGCCGTGCGTTCGGCCGATCGACGCTAGAATTTCAAGGCGTTCAATTTATGCTCGCGGACGCAGCAACGAACTTAGAGGCCGCAAAATTGCTCACCGCATCCGCAATTGAACAACACGACGCGGGTGTGGATGCGACGATCAGCGCCGCACACGCAAAGAAGTTTGCCACTCGAGCTGCGTTCGAAGGGATCGGCGATTGCATGCAAGCCATGGGTGCGGCGGGTTACTCGGCCGAATATTCACTAGGCCGCCATCTTGCCGCCGCGAAAATGGCCCAGTTCCTGGACGGCACAAGCGAGATCCAAAATGTCGTGATCGGACGCGGATTAAAATCAATTTACGGGCGTAGTTAGACGTTTGCCGTAGAAAATTATATTAAGGGATAAAAAAAAGGCCGCTAGTTTCGAACCGAGGGACCCTTGGTCTTCGCGGCTTAATTTATTGTATGCACTGCTCGCTTAAGCCCCATTTGGATCGCGTGAGCCAGATCAGAACGATCGCCGCCACGAGACCTAGCAACATAATCCCCGTCAGCATGAGAAAGTAGTCGTGATGTCCGACAATACCGGGTGATCGATCAAGCAGGCGGCCACCGATGCTCGCGAAAAAGATATCCGGGGTGAATCCGATCAGTGAGATCAAGCCGACGGCCGTACCGGTCATTGACCTTGGTATTTGAGTTTCTTCAAGCAGCGCAAAATACACTGCACGAAGCGCGTATACACCAGCAAAGCTGACCAGGATGTTCGCTGTCACCAGGACGTGGGTACCCGGGCTCGGGACGGCGAAGCCGAGAAATGCGGAACTCGCCGCGAGCACCACAAACAGCACAGTCATGAGGCCGCTTGGACTGTAGCGATCGGCCAGGACGCCAGCCGCAATCGCAGCGATTGGACGAAGGTATGCGCAAAATGCGGTGAATTCGGCCGCGCGGATTTCGTTCATACCCAATACTTCTACGGCATAGAGTGCGTAGTTATCTAGACCTTTGTAGCCGCAATACGCGGTCACCACAATCAGCGCTTGCAACCAAACAACTGGTTGGCGCATGACTTCGCGTATTTTGGCCATGGAATCACTGGTTCGAGTTTGTCTCACATTCGGCGACTCTGGCACGAGGAACCAGGTGACGATTCCCGCCGCCAAGGTAATACTCGAATAGAAATAAATTACGTTAGTGAGTGCTATGCGGCGCGATGCTGGATCGACAACGTTGAGCTCGTCGACCAAAAATCGCGAAAATACCAGGACCGCGATGCTTCCAAGCCCTGCTGCGACTAAGCCGCGACCGCCATCCAATATTCCAAAAGCGCGACCTTGAGAACTATCACCGCCCCATTCGCGGGTACCGCGAATCATTGCCGCCCAAAACATCAAGATACTCGTCACGCCCCAGTATCCGAACAAACAAGACATACCAATGATGCCGGGTATCGTAGCCATGTACAGACCGCCCGCAGCCGTACACAACAACGATGCAGCCATGAGTTTACGTGCCGAGAAACGATCTGCGATCGCCCCGCCAGGGAAATACGCGATCATCGCGGTCACGCCGTAGACCGCAAAAACGTCGCCGAGATTCGCATTCGAAAACTCGAATACATCGAGGAAGCTGGCGCGGAAAAATCGCGCGACATGAAACGGCAGGCTGAATATGGCTTCGCCGGCCAGGATCAGGCTGAACATGGCGAGATAGCGACCGGACACGATAGTTCTGATATTGGGCTATCTCAGTCGTCCGAATACTCGGCTTGGCGTTGTTCCATGAAGGCGGCGATGCCTTCGTCAAAGAAACCAGCGCTAGCGCAAAGAATTTGACCGCGGTCTTCGAGTGCGACGGCTGCTTCAAGACCGCCCGCATCAATCGCGAGCCGCAAGCCTTCTTTGGTTAGTCGTAAGCCCAGCGGAGAAGTCTTAAGCATGTCATTAGCCAGCGCGCGGCCGCACGATTCTAACGCTTCTGGTTCCACGATTTCCGAAATTAGACCTAAGCCCAATGCGCGTTTGGCATCGATAAAGCGACCCGTCATCATGAGTTCGGCGGCGACCGAACGTCCAACGGCACGGGGTAGGAAATAACTGATCCCGACGTCGCAGCCCGTGAGGCCGACTTTAACCATCGCGACGTTCATTTTTACGTCCGGTGTCGCGATCGTGACATCCGACGCTAACGCAAACGCGAATCCGCCACCGGTTGTTGCGCCATGGGCTAGACAAATAATCGGTTGCGGCGCCCGATGCATGCGCAAGTATATTTCGCTCACTTGCCGCTGAAATCTCATTCCCGGGACCGGACCGGCACTGACGCCAGCTGCGTCTTTCAAATCATAGCCGCCACAAAAAGCACGTCCGGCGCCACGCAGAATCACGACCCGCACGGCATGATTAAATTGGAGTCGGCCGAAGTAGTCTTGTAGTTCGTCGCACATGAGCGGGTTCATGACATTTAAGCGTTCGGGACGATTTAACGTCAGCCAATCAATCGCGCCTTCTTTCTTTATCTCAATCGTTTCGTAGGACATTTTTTCTCCCGGTGGATTTAAGCTTGCTGTAGATAGTGGCGATTAAAAATATGTTTTAAGGATAATCGTGATGCTCGGCGGCGCATGTCTTTAAAGATGCTGACTATCAAGATTTAGATTTCAATCTCCATAATCGCTTCAATTTCCACTGCGACACCAATCGGCATCGTCGTCGCACCGACTGCGATGCGCGCGTGCGCGCCACGTTCGCCGAAAATATCAAGAAATAATTCTGATGCTCCGTTAACGATTGCGGCAACCTCGGTGATCTCCGGTGCGCAATTAACGAATCCGGAGATTTTTGCAATTTGGATAATTCGATCTAAATCTCCGTCTAACGCGTTATACGCTTGGGCAAGTACGTTAAGCGCGCTCAAACGCGCCGCCTCACGACCTTGTTCGATTGAGAAGTCGACTCCAACCTTACCAATGAAACGCACATCACCTTCCCACTGCGGAATCATCCCGGAGATATACAAGGTGTTGCCGATGATAGACCAGCCTTTTATTTTCGCGACCTTGGGTTGCTGCGCTTTCGGGATGATGATGTTGAGTTCCTTCAAGCGCCGTTCGATTCGACCCGCCATCGCGTATTCTCCGTGGATGCTAAGTGTGTTGGTGGCGCTATCTGATGCCCGCCGCGGCCAACATCTTATAACGGCAAGGACGTTGTGACCGAAAATTTGTGATGAAATCGTCGTTATTGGCAAGTCTTCGCGTATGCGGCCGCTGCCTTATCCGTCGGATTCAGCATTTGTTCACCTAGTTCGCCCTAATCTAAGCCTGCACGCAAAGGTCCCATCAAACCGTGCAAGTCATGACAACATGGCAAAGGAGATCGAAATGAAAACGAATAAACGGATTAAGACTTTAATTTCCGGAGCAGTGGCTATTGGAGCCATCTTAATGATGTCCGCGACTCCAGCGCTTGCCGGTGGTAACAATGGTCATCGTGGCAAACATTACGATGGTGGCGATCGCGACCATCGTGGTCACCACGACAACCGTCGCCATCAACGACACTATCATCAACGACACTATAGGGATCACGGACCGCGCTATTATTCGGATCATAGAGTCCACTTCAACTATGTGCCCGTGCCAGTTGTTCGCCAAACGGTAATCTATGAGCAACCCGTACAAGCTTATTATTCGGCGCCAAGTTCCTACGGAACTGGCTACCGAACTGGCTACCGAACGAGCACGGTTAACGGGGGAAATCTTGTCGGTGGCGCGATTGATGGTTACTTGGGTTCAACTGTTGGACATGGTTCCACTCGGTTGGCAGCGACTGCGGCTGGTGCAGTGATTGGCTATTCACTTGGTGGCCAAGTGGGTTCCCGCTATTAAATAAGCAATAGATAAACGTGCGGAATTACGTCTTTCGCACGCTTGCTGCCCGCCCATTTGGGCGGGTTTTTTTTGGTGCGCCCGGCAGGGCGCACTTACCCGGTTTCCGGCGGATAGGCTCAAGCTCACGGTCAATGCGGCCAAGAGCGCGGTGGCGCCGCCGTGGACAAGGAAGTTTCTGGGCTACAGTTTGAGCTGGCACAAGGTCCCGAAACTGAAGATTGGGCCAACCAGTGTGAAACGACTGGAAGACAAAATCCGCGAAGTGCTCCAAGGCGCGGGAGGGCGCAGCCTGAGGAAGGCTATCACCGAACTCAACCCGATCCTTCGTGGCTGGATGGCGTATTTCAAGCTGACCGAGACCAAGCGGGCCCTGGAAGAGTTGGACGGCTGGATCAGGCACAAGCTACGCTGCATTTTGTGGCGCCAGTGGAAACGCCCCTATACTCGCGCAAAGAACCTGATGCAGGCAGGACTAACGGAAGAACGGGCGTTTCGCTCGGCCTTCAATCAACGTGGGCCGTGGTGCAATAGTGGCGCGAGCCACATGAACCAGGCATTCCCGAAGTCCTTCTTTGATCGATTAGGCCTGGTGTCGCTGCTCGATATAATGCGACGACTCCAGTGTGTTCAATGAACAGCCGGATGCGGAACCGCACGTCCGGTGGTGCGGGAGGACGGCGGGGGTAACCCCGCCTCCTACCCGATCCATTTTCATCATTTCCCGAGGTCGAAGGTTTCTGCGGTTCGAGACCAACGACTGATCTACAATCCCGGGCAAGCTTTAGTTGCCGACAGTTGAACACCATGGCCGAACCCAGGAATTATTTTTTCGACGATGTGGTTATTGGCGAAGGCCAATCCTACGGACCCTATGAAGTGACTGCTGAAGAGCTGATCCCATTTAACCGCAAGTGGGATCCGCTGCCGATGCATTTAGATGATCAAGCTGCCCGCGAGAAAGGCCATCGGGGTTTGACGGCATCCGGGCAATATACTTTGTGCGTAAAGCAACTTTTTATTAACCAAACTCCATGGCGTGATTGCGTGATCGGCGCATTAGGCTTTGATGAAGTGCGCTTCCCGCATCCGGTTTATGTCGGAGATCAATTGTCAGCGACGATCGAATGCATCGACAAGCGAGCGTCACAGAGCAAATTGGATCGCGGGATCGTCAAATTCGTTGTTCGCGTGTTCAACCAGAACGACGAGACGGTGTTAAGTTATATCGATACGGTCATGTTTAAGCGCCTCACCGAAAAACGGATCGGAGACGATCCATGAAGCACCTAGAGGGCGCAGTCGCAGTGATAACTGGTGCGGCTAGTGGTATTGGTCGTGGCACTGCGCAAGCATTTGCCGAGCGCGGTATGCGCTTAGTGCTAGCAGACATTGAGCCCGCTGCATTACACAAAGTGGTCGCCGAATTTGAAGCCAAGGGTGTGTCTGTCGTGTCGAGTTGTGTCGATGTGTCAGATGCTAACGCGGTTGATAGTCTTGCCGATTTTGCCTACGCGAGTTTCGGACAGGTCAATGTCGTTTGTAACAATGCTGGGGTTATCGAGAATAATCTCGCCATTTGGGAATATTCAACAGACGACTGGAACTGGGTCCTCGGGATTAATCTAATGGGCGTTGCGCATGGCATTCGATCGTTCGTACCGCGCATGATCGACGGCGGCGAGCCAGGTCACGTCGTTAACACAGCATCTTTTGGTGGATTGATCTGCGGGAGTGCGACGCCAATTTATATCGCGAGCAAACATGCCGTCGTTGCGATGTCGGAAAGTTTGTACCACGATCTGAAGGCCCGGGGCAGCAAGTTGAATGCATCCGTTTTGTGTCCAGGTTGGGTTCGAACCAGCATCGTCGAATCGGATCGAAACCGCAACAACGCACCGCCACTTTCGGAGAAACTCAGTCGCACGAGACAGCGCTTTCAACAGGGCGTTAACACCGGCATAGATCCGCATGAGGTTGGCGCAATGGTCGTCGACGGGATCATTGAAGAGCGGTTCTACCTACATACTCACCCCGAGTGGCTGGACCAAGTGAGCGCGCGTTTTGATGCGATCAAGGATGGCAAAAGCCCGGCATTGTGTCGCATTCCGAATCCAAAAAAATGAAATGGATCCTGCACCACTACGACTTCTCCAATTTTTCTGAGAAAGTTCGCCTCATGCTGGGCTACAAAGGTATCGCGTGGGACTCGGTTGAAATCCCTGCGCATTTACCGAAGCCTGATTACACGCCGCTGACGGGTGGTTATCGACGGACGCCATCGTTGCAGGTCGGTGCGGATGTGTACTGCGATACGCGCTTGATTGCCGAGTATATCGAGCGCGCCTGCCCGGAGCCGAGTTTCTACGGCGGTTCACCACGCAATAAAGTGCTCGCGCGCGCAATTGCCGACTGGACAGAGTCGCGAATGTTATGGCCGACCGCGCTATATATCACTGGCATTAATGCGGAGCGTTTTTCTCAGGATTTTCATAGCGACCGAGCAAGTTTGCACGGCAAACCGGTCCCCAATGTAGCGCAAGTAAAAGCGTCGGCGACAAAGTATTTAGCGCAAATGCGCTCTGAGCTTCACACGATAGAAGATCTATTCGTTGATGATTCTGCGTATGTGCTCGGCGACGAACTAAGTCTTGCGGATATTTCGCTGTACCAAATACCGTGGTTTCTCGACACCATCGCGCCGGGTCACTCGTTTCTTGATCAAATGCCGCGCACCCGCGAATGGATGGCTAGAATTGCGACGATAGGACATGGCGAGGTGACCGAGATCAACGCCGAGCGCGCCATTGAGTGGGCTAACCAATCAACACCCGTACCCGTTGTGCGCTCTGGTTTTAACGCACCCGAGGGCTTAATTGTTGGGGATCCTGTATTAGTCTCGCCGATCGGAGAGCTGTCGCCAGCAGGCGGCACTTTGGCGTTTGTCGACGATGCAAGCATTATGATCGACGTGTCAAACGAACGGGTAAAACATGTCAGAGTTCACTTGCCACGTTCCGGTTATCGGCTATCGAGAAATCGCGCTGACAAATGATCGGCCGGGTCTAAATAGCGTCGCCGAAAAAGACCCTAAACTTCACCGTGAAATAACCCTATTAGCCGAGGATACATTCCGATCCTGCAGCCTAGTTGACACCGCGTTGACATTGCAGCGCGCCTCGTTGTTGTTCCCAGGCGCCACGTAAATCGGCCATGGTTAAGGTGGCCAGAACGTGCGCGTCGTCGTCCATAATTTCAAACAGATTCTCGTCGCCATGCCCGCGCACGCTATAGAACACGATGGCGCCATCTGCGCCGCCGCCTTCGCTATGCACATCATTGCGCTTGCCGCGCGTGTACGTGCCGGCCGGTCGGACTTCCTTTAATGTTCCATCAGTTTCGTACATGCGCAACTCGCCACGAATAACCATCATGTTGGTTTGGGCAAGGTGGTTGTGCAAGGCGACGATTTTATTCGGCTCGAATTTCACGATGAGATCGATTACTTGCCGCTCGACGTCCAAGTCGTACAAGCTAAATTCCAGATAATCGATGCCTGCAAACGGGTGCCAGGCGATTTTGCTGTCGTCGAATGCGTACACTGACGCTGACTGAGTGGCTGCTACCATTGCTGTTGCTCCGCAGTCTGTTGAAGGGCTGGTCGAAGTATACGGTCAACGTTCGGGCACCGCACTTTCTACTGCCCGAGAAACAGGCTGTGTTCAGCTTGGCCAGGATCTTGTCGATCAGGACTTCCTGATCACGGCAGAGCGAGTGAATGATGAGGGATGGCCGGAACTGCCGCGACGAGCTAGAAGAGGAGCGAAATCTTGACACATGATGAGGATAGGAAAATGAGTGAGTTGGATTGGGAGCATTTGGATTCCCGTTACGATGACACAGCGGATCTTATGTTGTTCGAGAAACGCATCGATCGATTGCGCAATCCACGTAATGACATGGTGTTCGAACGACTCGTTCTGGAATCGACGGATTGGGTGAATATGGTCGCGTTGGATGTCCAACGGCGCTGCGTGATGATCCGTCAATATCGATTCGGCGTTGGATACACGACCTTGGAGACGCCTGGTGGAATGGTGGACCCTGGTGAAGATTCATTCACTGCAGCATCCCGCGAGTTGCGTGAAGAGACCGGTTATGTTTCGAGCAAATGGACCTACCTAGGTGCAGTCGAGCCTAATCCTGCCTTCCATAATCACTTGTGCCATCACTGGCTCGCCGAAGACGCAACCGTTGATCATGCACAAGATTTGGGCGAGGGTGAAATGATCAACGTCGAGCTGATGTCGGAAGACGAAGTGCGTCGTGCTGTGGTTAACGGTGAACTGAAGCATGCGCTCGCGCTGTCTGCTTTAGCGCGAGTCTACCAATTGTGGCCGTTGCCATTCGTTCATAAATAGTTCGATTAATGTAATCAGTAATGTCCTTAAAGTGTCTTGAGCGAGACGAAAGTTAACAGCGCGAAGCGATAAATACTTGCGTTGCACCGATCAGGTCTTCTACATTGCCGTTCCCCACGGCCGATGGAACGTGTCGGTTTCTAGAAAATTGCCGAAAATTGACGAATAGAGAAATCAGATGAATACAAAACAATTCACCGAGGATAACGCAGGTCAATCACCAAGCCATTTCGACGTGGTGATAGTCGGCGCCGGATTTTCTGGCTTGTTGTGCACGAGTTATCTAAGCGAAGCCGGTATCGACAATGTACGGGTGTTTGAGATGACACCGTCAGTTGGCGGCGTGTGGAGTCACGGCGGTGTCGGCGCCTACCCTGGAGCTGCCTGTGACGTACCGTCATATATGTATCTGCCGTTTCTCGATCGCACGGGATTTATTCCGTCGAAGAAATATGTGAGTCAACCTGAGATTGCCAACTACGCGGAAATGCTCACAGACCACGTCGGCATCCGCGATAAAATCCGCTTTTCGCGCAAAGTCGTTGAGCTTAGATATCTCGGCGACGGCCTTAACGTCTGGCAGATCACCACCGTCGATGCGCAAAGTGGCGAGCCCGCAGAGATCGTGACGAGCCAGCACGTGGTGAGCGCGAACGGTCCGCTGTCGAGCCCGCGTATGCCGGAGTTCGGCGGCATGGAATTATTCAAAGGCGAGAGCTTCCATACGGCCAAATGGGACAAGAGCGCACAGCTTACGGGTAAGCGAGTTGCCGTTATTGGTACGGGTGCATCAGCTGCACAAGTGATCACAACGATTGCCGATGACGTCGAATCCTTGCATGTGTTTCAGCGCACCCCAACGTGGTGCATGCGTCGAGATGATGAGCCGACGCCGCCGGATATCGAAGCGCAGTTCCAGGCTGGCGGTTACGGTGAAAAGCTACGCTATGTCGACTGGAAAGGCGAATTCCCACCTGGCGAGGTCCTCATTGATTTCAACGCACTCCATGACGAAAAGCAAAACGAGGCGATTTGCGCGCAGCTTAGAGAATTCATTACCAACGATGTAGACGATCCGAAACTCGCCAAGTTGTTAACGCCGGATTATCCGTTTTTCTGCAAGCGCGCACTGTTTATCGATGATTACTTCACCACGTTCAATAAGCCGAACGTAACATTAGTACACGATGACGGTGGTGTCGTTCGGGTCGATGAAACTGGTTTGTGGATTGCACGCGGCGAACATTTCGAGTTTGACGTGATCATTTATGCAACCGGATTTGATAGCAATTTCATCCCGTTCCCAATTTACGGGCGCAATGGCGCGAGTCTGGCGGATAAGTTTGGTGCTTCCCCGTCCAATAAATTTCAGATGACCCGGCCGCATTCGTTGTGGGGGATCCATGTCGAGGAAATGCCGAACTTCTACATGATGATTGGACCGCAAAGCTTGAATCCCGTAACGAATGTGACGTTGCTCTGCGAGCAACAGTCTAAGTACATCGCCGAGCTTGTGGCGAAGATGGCGAAATCGAATCACCGTGAAGTCGAACCATTGAAGAAAGCAGTGGATCAGTGGAGCGATCTTTGTACGTCCACGGCCGAAGGTAAGGTCTGGCTACGTTGTAATAATTGGTATTTGAAAACCACGAAAACCGATGCGGCTGCAGGGCGCGAACGATCTTCCGGAATGTGGATGGACACGTACGAAGAGTACTTACACCATGTCCTCGGCGGTAAAGGCGGGTCGCTGGACGAGTTGCTCGAATATTCGTGACGCAATAAACGCACAATAATGGGGTTCCGTGCGTTTTTTTGAGTAAGTTTTCAGCGGCCGGATAGAGGCGCCGCTATACGTATCTATGCCAATTTTACGAACCGAGCATGTTGGTTGATCTGATCTGCGAAGCGAATTCGGCAAATACAGCTGAGCGTCGATCCTAGCGAACGGCAATTACTCTGCGCGTTTCTTCTCAGATCTCTCTCGTGTTGCTGATAGTCCAGCGTTCAGAAAATTGTTCAGCATTTTGCTGTGCCAGCTGAGTAGTGAAAACCAATTATCCAAAAACGCGGTTCCAGCCCGCGTTACAGAATACACGCGCTTCGCTGGGCCGGAACTCGTGGTATCCCAGGTCGAAGACACGAGTCCCGTTGCTTCCATGTTGCGTAACGCCCGATATATCGAGCCCTTATTGTAATTACCGAACCCCGCATCGTTCAGTTGTTGTGCTAGCTCATAGCCGTACGCGGACCAGCCCTTCAGCATAGCCAGCAACTGCGCATTAAGCATGTCACCCGTGGGATGCCCACCAATCGGCTTGCCCGGTTCTTGATCTTTCATGGGATGTTCTCCTTGGACGACTAATTGTCCGCTGCCGCTCGCACATAAGCAAGGCGGGCGAATAGGTGCATATTGCATCTATATTCAAACCCGTCTAGCATGCGCGCTGCAACATAAACACATTACCGCGAACACCCGCGAAAGAATGATTACTATTTGGAGAAAATAACAGCATGGACAAGACGAACGAAGCGATTAGCGATATTCCGAGAAAAATTGCCGAGTCGGCGGATCAATTACTGGAGCGCGTGACAGCTCGACAAGAGCGAGTGGCTGAAGTCATCAGCACAACTCGTGCCCGCAACACGCGGATTTCGGAAGAACTTTTCAAGACGGTCATTGCCGGTCAGCGCGAAGCCCTCGCTTTAGGCAAGACCATTGCAGCGGAACCGATGGCCTATAACAAAAACATTAGTGCGTTTGTGAACTCGATGACGGCGGCGCAAGAGCGTGCGTTGGAAGTCAGCAAGCTCGTTATCCGTGAGCAATCCGAAGCACTGGCGGAAACGCGTGCGGCAGCTGAAAAAGCATTCTCAGGGTTGAAAGCACTAACACAACCATTTGAAAAAATGACATCGATGTGGTTTCCGGCCGCTAAAGCTAAAGCTAAATAAGCGTAGCTGAATCATCAAGCACAAAAATAAGCAGAACCCCTGATGAATTTAGGTTCCGGAATATCAATCGAAGAGCAGCAGGCTGCATTGGCAGCCTTGTTGCAACACGATGAAGCGATCGAACGCACATTAACGCCGTTATGGAGAGAAGCGAGCTGGATGTTGGAGTGGGGGCTTCTTCGGACGAGCCCGTTGTACTACGGCGTCGGTCGTTTCCGTTTGACCGGCTTTAATCAACTCAGGCGCCTCGCGATGGGTGTGCGCAAAATAAGCCTTCACCTGTTGATGCAAATTACCTTGGTTACCCTTCAACGAAAGCACGTAGTTCGCACCCTTATCTACAATCTTCTTCGCGATCTTGCGCTGACAACTCATTGCATCCAAAGTCACCGTCGCGCCTTTTAATTCGATCAATTCCAATAGCGCCATCACCGTCTCAATTTCATTCTTCTTGCCTACAGAGCGGCTTTGCCCTAAGACCAACCGGTTCTTGCAAGACCACACCGACACCCTGTGCAACGCGCTTGTGCGATGGCCGTCCCGTGAACGCCGCAGCGTCTTGCCGTCTATCGCCAACACATCCTTGCCGTCGGCGGCACGAAGCTCATTCACCCAACTCATAAAACAATCCAAAAATTGCTCTGGCACCAACGCGCTGATCACCCGCGCTATCGTGTCATCAACGGGGATCCCCGCCTCAAAACCCCGAAACTGCTTTAACCAATCCAGTTTCGCGTCACCAAATTCCTTAATGTCTTTCCAGCCTTCCGCACCTGACATGATCGCCGATACGGTCAAAAATAGAATGTCATGCAGATCGTGTCGTTGGTTGATGTGGGAACGCGGATCTGCCAAATCGCCAAAGTGATCCATAAACGCCATCGCTCGTTGCTCCATTATTCGGATAATCAAAGATCCGATCGACTCAACGACCCGCAGTTCCCCGTGCTTTTAGATCAATTCGTGATCGATAGACTTGTTCTTATAACTGGATGTGTGATCTTGCCCTGGCGAAACCATTGGCAAGATTGAGTCTTAGTTAGAATTGTGGTGGATCTAAATAAGGTCTATATTTAGGTCCATCTACTACTGCTCAACTATGGAATTAAAATGAAACTAAGTGAACGCGTTAAACCGATTAGTTACCTGAAGAGTCATACCGCGGAAGCGTTACGCGATGTTAGCGTCGGGCGCCAAGCAATGATTATCACCCAACACGGCGAAGCAAAGGCTGTGCTTCAAGATATCGATAGTTACGAAAGGAACCAAGAGTCGATGGCAATGCTGAAGCTTTTGGCGATAAGTTCAAAAAGTAAGAATGAGGGTCGAAGTAAACCGGCAAAAAAAGCTTTTTCTGACATCCGCAGAAAAATCAAGGAATCCACTAGGTGAAACGATATCAGGTTCAGATAATCGACGATGCTGAGCATGATTTATTCGATATATTCCAGTACGTTGCCTCACACGACTCGTTCGAGAATGCGACGAACTTACTAGATGAATTGCAGGCACTGTGCCTTAGTCTAAGTGAGCAGCCACTTCGTGGGCATATCCCACCTGAATTAGATCACGTTGGTATCACTGATTACCGCGAAGTACATTTCAAACCTTATAGAGCAATCTACGAGGTAGTGGGAAATTATGTCTACATTCACTGCGTCTTAGACGGGCGTCGCGATATTCAATCGATTCTTCAACAACGCCTAATCAGATAGCACACGGCGGTTGTGGCTCTCGAAAATTCATGCGGCAGGAAATCAGGCCGCTATTCGTTCGTAATGGTGATGTAATCCACCGAGATCGGGAAACTCAACAACGACCCCCGATCCCTGTGGGTGGCGAATTCGCAGTCACGCCGCCAGCGGAGTCTGAAACAGCCCACCGCAGTGGCGCCGCCAAGTGTAATTTTCGAACGTAACAGGCGTGCGAGTCGATAACCCGGCGTAGTGATCGGGCGCGGTGCCGTCGAGCGAGCGATGCACGCGATGCCCATTGTAATAATCAAGGTTCCGAGCGTTCGACTAGCGGTCACGGCGGACGGTTGGCAAGCAAGAACAGACCGCGAAACCATTGGCAAGATTGAGTGTTAGCAACTACAGATAAGTCCACCGTGTGGGTTATCGAAATTTGCGCTATGAATTCCGAGCTCCATGTCGCTGATCGTCCGCAACCAGCTACGTGTTTTTCAACGTGCTCGGATTCCGCTATCTCGTTACAATCTACGTCCGAGTTCCTCGCCGTCGTAAATCACTGCCGTCACTTCACGTGGCGCCGCTGCGTCGCCAATTCGAGTGACGTTAGCGAGTTCAGCGTGCGCAGTGTGATACAGATCGTCATTGGGAATGCGTAGGATCGACATCACGACGCTATCCACTGCGGTGCGCGTTTCTGTCGCGGCAGGACCCGCCCAGATGTCATACACATCAACCTCACCGGGGCGGATTGCTTCGACAAAATGCTGATGGGTAATGCGTACCCCAAGTTGTTTCAAACGGGGGAAGATATAGAGGATATCGAGATTCCGGTAGATCCGTTCACCTGCATACATGCGCGGGCTTAATACCTCAACTGCAACACCAGCGGTGGCAAGCATCTCCGCGACTGCAAACGGTAAGTGGGAACCGGTTTCGTCCAATATCAATACGTTCTTACCGAGCGCACGCGGATCATCTAGTACCGTTCGCGCTGCCGTACCGACATCCAATACATGCTTCAGATCGCTGCCCGGGATCGTTTCTCGCTCTGGCCGATATAAGCTTAAGCCGGTTCCTTCATACGCCGATCCAGTTGCGATAACGATCTCGTCGGCGCCGGAGGCGCGTAACGAGTCCATAGTCGCGGCTGAATTTAACGCGACCTCGACCCCTGCATGCGCGACTTCACGTTCGAGGTTATCAATCGCGGTTCCCCAAGCGCTCATTGCAGGCAGCTGTTCGTAGAGACGCAGATGGCCGCCGAGCCGAGCGTGCTGTTCCATCAGCTTCACCGCGTGCCCACGTTTCGCCGCAATGGCTGCGACTTTCATCCCGGCGGGCCCGCCGCCGACCACCAAGATGTTTTTTTTCTGTCCTGCAGACACCATCTTGAGGGTGCCGTCACCCCAGTAGGATTCGCGTCCACTCACTGGGTTCAATGCGCACACAAGCTCGCGATGTTCCCACAAGCGCCCGGCACATTCATTGCAGCGGTTGCACAGAATAATTTCGTCTTCGCGTCCTTCTAGTGTTTTCTTAACGGTGAACGGATCGGTGAGCAATTGCCGCGCCATGGCGACCATGTCCGCCGCGTCGTCCTTTAGGATCGCTTCGGCCGTGTGTAAGTCGCGGATCTTGCCGACGACGAAAACTTTTGCGCGATCCCCGACAATTTCCTTAGCCAGTTTGCTGAATGGCGCCAACCAACCCTCGGGCGATTCGTCTTCCATGCCCGGTAAGGCCAGATGAATGGTGTGATAGCCACCGGCCGAAATGCTGAAAAAATCGAACAGTCCGGTATCCGCCAGCACGGCTAGCTGTTCTTCGGACTGCTCTGGGGTGATGCCGCCCTCCGGGCCCATAAATTCATCCCAAGACAAGCGCGCGCCGACAACGAAATCGGGGCCGACGCGTGAGCGTACTTGCTCCGCGCAATCGATCATCAAGCGACAACGCTTCGCCGGAGTTCCGCCGTAGGCATCTGTGCGCTTGTTGTAGGTCGGGCTAAGAAACTGGGCGAGACCGTAACTATGGGCACCATGCAATTCCACACCGTCGAGCCCAGCGCGCTGCACATTCGCGGCCGAGACCCCAAAGTCATGCGCCAATTCGGCAAGTTCCTCCGGACCCATCACTTGTGGCATTTCGTTGTGCATGAGTGACGGAATACGTGAGGCGCCCCAGATCGGCTTTGGTCGGTCGATAAACATTCGACCTTTGTCGTGTACGCCCATCGAGGCCAACTGCACCATGATGCGTCCGCCGTGCTCATGCACTGCTTCACCCAGGCGTTCCATCGATGGGATACAGGCTTCGTCGTACACGTCGACAACGTTGAAAAAAGACCCCATCGCACTGCGAGCTGCGGCTACTGTCTCGGTTACGCTGAGTGCGACCCCGCCTTTAGCGCGCTCGCGAAAATAGGCAATCTGCCGATCTGAAAACACATGATCGCGCGGGTCGCCGTGCTGTGAACTGTGCGCCGGCTGCAATATTCGATTCCTAAGTTCCAGTTTACCAATTTTGAGTGGCTCCCAAACGCGCTTAAGATCACTCGACTTACTCTGTGCCGTGGCAGCCATTCGGTTTTCCCGTTGCGGTAATGCGGACTCCACGATAGACGATCAGCGGGCGCACTCCAAACCTAGCACCCTGTCGGACTTAGGAACAATCTACTGCGCTGCTGGGACAACGGCCCAAA
>JAQCEL010000197.1 GCA_027618655.1 Pseudomonadota bacterium
ATTCTGAAAGTCATTGAACGGTTTCTTCCTCCGCCGGGCAACGATTTACTGGGTAGCGCAAGTGAAGCGCTCGCCGCAGGGGAACTAGACATAGCCGAACAGTGTTTACGCGAAGCGCTGGCAGCGGACGAAGCGAATTATGCGGTGCATCCTTTATTGGCGACCGTACTAATTCAACAAGGTCGATTGAATGAAGTCGAAGAGATGCTGGCGGCTTTGCCGATCAACGTGGCGACGGATGCGTCGTTCGACACAGTAAAAGCGCAATTGCACTTGGCGAGTTACATCGATGGTGAGTTAGATCGCGAATCGTTGGAGAAACTTGCGAGCGACGCGGATAATATTTCGGCACGTTTCCAGTTGAGCGTTTTACAAGCAGTGGGTCGCGAATTCGAACCCGCGCTCGAGACATTGCTCGAATTGATTATTCGTCATCGTGCATGGAAGGATGGCGCTATCCACAAAGTAATTCTCGATATTTTCAATGTCATGGACCGTGACGACCCGCGATTGAAACGCTATCGAACACAGCTTGCGCGAACTCTGAACTAGACTCATTCGCGGATCCTAGTGTGTTGTGGGCGCTGGGTTACTAGTAATTTCGCGGGCCCCGAGACCGGCAAGCCACCGTCACGCGGATCCGCTGCATTGTGCGCTCGGTTGTCTAGCCAGCATGAAAGACTTGCCAACTAAACTCTACGCCTAGTGCGGTGATTTTTTCTTTTGCTTCGGTGAGAAACGCGACCCCAGATTGTGGAGGATGAGTGCGCAGTGCCACGAGAATTTTGCGATCGCTGCCGTTACCTGCCGGGTAGGATTTCTCAATCTCTCCGGATCGAATGAAGTGCACGTAGGTGTTGAGCTTCGCTTTCAACTTCTCGACGTGATTTTCGGGATCGTCCCAGTTCAAATCGTCAGCGACGGTAAGTACGCAGAAACCATCCGGTGCGATGCCAATGAAATCAATTTTTTCTGAGTCTGATAGTGCCATTATGCGAAACGTGCAATTGCCACAAGCTAATGTTACTTCGGGCCCGACAGTCTAATCGCTGTGCGTTACTCGTTCACTGACTTAATGAACCCGTCGTTATTCGATTTTGCTCGCTTATCGAATTTGGATCGCGACACAGTCAATCGCGGAGTATTAAAGGCACTGCGCGAAGCTAATGTGACGATTCCTTTTCTATAACGCGAAGTACGACAGGCTGCTAGTCACTGATCCACGCGGCACGTTTGCGCACGAGATTTCCGCCACGGTAGTCAGCGAACGCTTGTTCGATTTCTTCTCGCGACGTCATGACGAACGGACCGTATTGAACGATCGGTTCGTCGATCGGTTTGCCAGCAAGTAGGATTAAGCGTAGATCGTCTTCGGCAGTGATTTCCACTTCAGACCCCGCGGATAGTTTCGCTAATGCATGGGTCGGAACGGGATCGCCGTTGATTTCGCCGCGCCCTTGGAACGCGTACACAAAGGCCGTCATACCAGCAGGCAGTTCGTAGCGAAACGTTTTGCCCGCGCTAAGACTCACGTCGAGATAACGCACGTCAGTGTTGGGGTCTTCGATCGGCCCGTGAATATCCGCATAAGTGCCGGAGATCACCCGCACGGATCCACCGTCGAAGTCGGTAGTGGGTATGGCTGCTGCAGAAAATTCCTGGTAACCCGGATCGCTCATTTTTTGAGCGGCCGGTAGGTTGATCCAAAGTTGAAATCCGCGCATGAGCCCGTCTGTTTGTTGAGGCATCTCGGAGTGAATCACACCGCTCGCTGCCTTCATCCACTGAATGCCGCCAGCGCGGAGATCACCTTTATTGCCCATGCTGTCTTGATGCTGCATGTGTCCATCGAGCATGTAAGTTAAGGTCACGAATCCACGATGCGGATGGTTGGGAAAGCCGGCAATGTACTCATTCGGGTTGTCACTGCCGAAGTGGTCTAGCATTAAAAACGGATCGAGGTGGCGCAGGGCGGGAGTGCCAATCGTTCGATGCACGGTGACTCCTGCGCCTTCAGCGAGCGGCGCGGCTTTTACCAGTTGTTCGATCGTTCTGATCGTCATGCGATTTGCCCTTGAATAAATCTTGTCAAGCTAGCAACGTCTAAGGCACCTGCTTGGCGGGTTACTTCGTGACCGCCCTTGAATACGATCAGGGTCGGGATGGACCGAACATTAAATCGTTCACTGATTGCGGGTTCGTCTTCCGTGTTTAACTTCGCGAGCACAGCACGAGTCGCAAACTCAGCCGCAGCTCGCTCGAATGCCGGGGCCATCATCTTACAGGGCCCGCACCAGGCGGCCCAAAAATCCACGATCACGGGAAGATCCGACTTTGAGGTAACGGGCGCAAAATTGTTTGCGCTAAGTTCGATAGGCGTTCCAGGCAGCAATGCTGTGCCGCATTTTCCGCATTTCGGTTTGTCTTGAAGTCTTTCGCTTGGTAAGCGATTACTGGCATTGCATTGGTGGCAGGCTATTTGAATGGTCATCGGGCCCCCGGGCGCCATATTTTGTACCGCTTAGATAGGGTTCCGCATCGAGCTTTTCAATACTGAGCGGACATCGATCTCCGATGGTGCGTTGCAATAAAACGTTTAGGTGAGCATTTTCATTGATCGGGGTATTATCGGGCTACCTTGTATCTGTAATTAACATAATCGCAATCCGATTACTTTGTGGAGGAATTCCGAATGCATGTAGGTATGGCAGCAATATTTCAAAACCCGGGCAACGCGGCTGGTGTGAGTGACCATTCGGTTTATCAAGACGATCTGGCCTTAAGTCTAATGGCTGAAGGTCTCGGCTACGAATCGGTGTGGGGTGTTGAGCATCACTTTACTGATTACACGATGACACCAGACGTCACGCAGTTTCTATCTTACGTTGGCGGGCGTTGTCAGAAAGTTAAGCTCGGCACGATGGTCGTGGTGTTACCTTGGAATGATCCGATCCGCGTCGCCGAAAAGATTTCAATGCTCGACGCGATGACGGACGGTCGCGCTATCTTCGGCATTGGTCGGGGACTGGGCAGGGTGGAATTTGAAGGGTTTCGCGTCGACATGAACGAGTCGCGTGAGCGTTTCGTCGAAAGTGCGGAAATGGTCTTAACGGGCTTAGAGAAAGGCTATTGCGAGTACGATGGGAAATACATCAAACAGCCCCGCGCACGAATTCGCCCAGAGCCCTATCGATCCTTCCGTAATCGCACGTACGCTGCTGCGATTTCACCTGAGTCGTCGCGCATCATGGCGCGTCTCGGCATCGGCATCCTCGTGATCCCGCAGAAAGATTGGGCCGAGCATGCGGCAGAACTAGCGGAATACAACAAGATATTCCGCGAATTGCACGGCGCCGCGGCACCCCGCCCGTATATCGGTGCCTGGGTTGCCTGCGACAAAGACGCCGGAAAAGCCGAAGAAATGGCACGCAAGTATATCTCGCGGTATTGGGAATCCGTTGTTAAACATTACGAAATGTTTGGTGATCATTTTCAAAATACTAAAGGTTACGAGTACTACAAACGACTGCCAGAAGCGATCAGCGAAGTCGGCATCGATGGGATGGCTGAATTTTTTATGGGCTTACAAGTCTGGGGAACCCCGGAAATGTGCTTTGAGAAGATCAAGGACATCCACGCGAAAACGGATTGTTGCGGATTCACCGGCGTGTTTAGCTATGCTGGAATGCCGCACGTAATGGCGCGCGGCAATATGGAACTGTTCGCGCGCGAGGTTATGCCAGAACTGCGTAATCTCGGGCACAGCCCCGTGTTTGATCTAGAAGAAGACGGCGTCCCTGCGTTTGCTGCAGCGGGTGCTTAAAGCCTAAGGTTTACGTCGCAGTACGAACCAAGCTTTCGTACTGCGACGCGACTTAAATTATTGTACTTTGCGGATCGGCAAGACGCGTTCTCAGCTGAGACCGGCACTTGCTTGCTGCGCACTCTCTCCTTACTGAGATCGCTCAAAAAACTTATTCAACGCGAGATACAGCCAGTGGGGATCGTCGCTGCCGGCGAGTTCACGAATTGAATGCATCCCAAAAGTAGGTACGCCGACGTCGACTGTTTGAACGCCTAGCATTCTTGCGGTTAACGGGCCGATGGTGCTACCGCAGCGTACATCCGCCTTAGAAACGAAGCTTTGGGTAGGCACTTTCGCCGCGGCGCAGGCTTCCTTGAAGAGGCTTACTGTCGAGCTGGTCGACGCATAAGCCTGACCGGCATTGACCTTAATCGCTGGACCGCCGTTAAGCTTCGGAACATGTTGTTTGTCATGTCGATCAGAAAAATTCGGATGGACGCCATGCGCATTATCAGTCGAGACCAAAGTTGAGTGCGCAATTGCCCGAGAAAACCCTTCATTCGATTCGGTAAGCCGCTCAATCACGCTGCGCAGTAACGTGCCTAATGCCCCAACCGCCGATCCGCTCCCAACTTCTTCATGGTCGTTGCACACAATGAGTCGATTCTCCTCGCTGTGGGTATCGATCAACGCCTGCGCCCCGGTGTAGCAGCTGAGTAAATTGTCGAGGCGCGGGCTCGCGATAAATTCCTGGCGCAATCCGACGAAGGCGGCTTTTTCTACCGGATACAAACTCAGTTCGTGCGCGTTGACTTTCGCGCCTCTAAGCGCGGGGTCGTCAGCCACTAAGCGATTTAGAATTTCCGCTTCTAGATTAAAATCTTCCGCGTCCGTCGCAACAATCGCGGGCAGATAGGTTTGTGCGTTTATTGCCCGACTTTCGTTCGCCTCACGATCAAGATGGATGGCGAGACTCGGAATGATGGCGAGCGCGCGCTCGAAATTGATCAGGCGATTGACCAGCTCACCGCCGGGCAGGCACAAGCTCACTCTTCCGGCTAGCGATAAATCTCGATCGAACCAAGGGTTTAGCAAAACGCCACCATAGACTTCGACCCCGAGTTGCCAATACCCGTGCGCCTTGAACGCCGCGTTCGGTTTTAGCTTCAAGCAAGGGCTATCCGTGTGGCTGCCAGCCATGTTGATTCCCGTTTCCGAAACGGGCTTTGACCCAAGCGAGAATGCGACTAGCGACGATTGATCTCGCGTAACAAAATATTTACCCGGCGCAGAGATATTCCATTTGTCGGTTTCCAGGAGCTCTGCGTAACCCGCAGCGCGGAGCGTCGCGCAGAGGTTTGCCACGGCATGAAATGGCGTCGGAGATTCATCGATAAAGCGCAGCAGATTTTGATTGAAATTTTCTTTGTGCATCATTTTACTAATTGTTTCCTTAGAGCTGGCCGGCAGATTATGCGCTGATTGGTCCTAAGACTAGCGGCGCCGAGACCCACTCGTAGCCATAGTGACCGCTTTGCGTCGTCGCTATTGAAGCATCGCTGCACGCCAAACGCATTGTGCCGTAATTTGATGTCGGCCAAGCGACAAAACACCGCGATTGCGTTACCTTGCTCGAATATCGTTGAAGAATAACCGAGGGAGTCACATATTGTGAAAAACCGATTTTCTAATCCGCGGGATGCTAGCTAATGAGCGCTGCTGTTTCGCCCATCCGGTTGCAAATAGCCAGCAGCGAGTCTGTGCGCGAGTGCGACGAAGCGACAGTCTATCAGCACTGTTTGCCTCTCGCGGGTGCACGGATCCTTGAACTCGGTTGTGGCACGGCGGTACACACGATCGCGATCGCGTCCCATGAACCGAGCGTTAGCATCACGGCGTATGAAATCGATGCTATCCAGCATCACAAGAATGAAATGCTTACGGCACCACCTAATATTTTATTTAAGTTTGGCGGGGCGCAAGCGATAGCGGAACCGGACAATACTTTTGAGATCGTGATGATGTTTAAATCTTTGCATCACGTGCCGCTAGAGCAACTCGATCAGGTGTTCGCGGAAATTGCCAGAGTCCTCAAGCCGGGCGGTTTGGCGTATTTATCGGAGCCTGTATTTGCTGGTCCGTTCAACGAACTATTGCGCCTTTTCCACGACGAAGAGCACGTCCGTCGCGCTGCGTTCGAGGCCACCTGTCGCGCTGTCTCGTCCGGAAAATTCTCGAGCGTGGAGGAAATATTTTTCACTTCGTCGGTCAGATTCGAAGATTTCGCTGACTTCGAGCATAAAGTGATTAACGTGACTCACTCGAATCATCAACTCGATGCTGATTTGTTCAATTTGGTGAAGAAGAAATTCGAACAATCCCAATCGCCAGACGGTGCTCAATTTAGCACCCCCATGCGGGTGAACATACTTAAAAAGCGATCTTAGATTCTCGTTATTCGACTATCTCGTTAATGATGACGTGGGTCGATTTCACGTCGCCGACAATCAGCGGTTCCGATACGCCTTGCAAATCGCCAGGCGCGGATCCCGGGGTTCCTGATTTTGAAATCCGCGCCGTAATAGTGGCTGTTTGCCCGGCCTGCAGCTTGAACATGGGTGCCATCGCCATTGTCTCGTCCAAGGTGACCGCGAGCGGTAGGCTCGAAGCGAGTGTGCGGGAAACTGCCAGCGGCGGGCCACCCGTTTTCGGCGTGCGAGCGAACACGAACAGCGTGGCGCTCGGATCAACCGCAGATATCAGTTCTGGCGCGACATTCACCGAAACGTCAATTGAAGCTGCCAAAGATGGCGGTTGAATGGGTTCGACTGGTACGCCTTGTATATCTTCGATGGCCTTATCAAGTTCTTCTGTCGGCGAGCCTGTCGCGGCGCGTAGCTCGCGGGCCCGGCTGAGATAAGCTAATGCTTGGTCATTCTCCCCAAGCTCGCGGGCGCCAAGTCCTGCGAGCCACAGCGCCGTAATATTGTCCGGTTCGATTTCAAGTGTTTTGAGAACAAGTTGTCTAGCTTGGTCAGTGATTTGACCGCCGTTCGCCATCGCCAGTGCGTCGGCATAGTGCAGCAGGACTTGGGGAACGTCGCCGACGAGTTCGTAAGTTTTGGCTAACGCGGTTACGGCTTCTTGGTAACGTCCAAGGGCCAAAAATGAGCGACCGAGCAGCAGCCATCCTTCCGGATCGTGCGGATTGTCTACTAGGCGCTGTTGAAGACTAGCGAGCATGTCGTCAATTTGTTGTTGAGAAATATCGGGTTCGGCTTGAGTCGGCGTATTTCCGAGCGCGATATCAGGTTCGCCGAGTTGAAAATAAGTGATGAAAGTTATTGCAGGGATTGCAATGAGGATGACTGCAATCGTCAACCACTTGGCCGCATCGTGCGGTCCGTCCAATGGTTTCGGCGCCGAACCAGTTTCGTCAAGTAAGGCGCGGTCGATTTCTTCCGTGGCATTGGCCAATTCTTGTTCTGCGATCACCTGGTCTTCGATGTCGCGACGGAGCTCTGTGAGTCGCGATTCGTGCAACAATTTATTCGTGCCGAGTTCCGTTGAACCGCGACGCGGACGCAGCAGGGCAGTCACTAAGGTCGCAAGAACGAAAAGGAGAAGGGCGCCGGCGATAATCCAAAATAGATTCATCAGATGGGCTAATCGGGCCTATTGTCATTGGAGTTGATCAATCGTCGAACGCTTTCGCGATCGGCTTCGCTTAGTGGCGCACGTTGCGCTTTGTTTTTTCGCGCAGCCACAACGACAATTGTCAATGCAGTGATTACGAGTAATGCGGGTCCAAACCAGAGCAACCAAGTCGTCGTTTTCATCGGGGGTTTGTAAAGCACAAAATCTCCGTAGCGTTCTACCATGAATTTGATAATGTCCGCGTTAGGCTCCCCGGAGACGATCATGTCGTAAACTTCGGTACGCAGATCTTGCGCCAAATCGGCGTGAGAATCGGCGAGCGATTGATTCTGGCAAACTAAGCAACGTAACTCCTCGAGTAGCTGGTTATATCGAAGTTGGTCGTTCGGCGAGGTAAAATCTACCGGGATATCTGCCGTGTGCGCATTCGATATCCATAGTAGCCCGAGCAGGCTCAGTACAAACAACGTCCTCATGGCTCGCTCGCCAATTGTTCTAGCAGTGGAA
>JAQCEL010000198.1 GCA_027618655.1 Pseudomonadota bacterium
TTGGCCAGCGCGTCTAACCACAGACCTCCTTCGCCGGCCGGATTTTGGGAATATTAGTTCTGGATGTCGCGATACGCAGACTTCGACTAACTGATCTATTCGAATCACGTGTTCGCTTCGCGCAATACGAACTCATTACTTGTGTGTGACGTGCCCAACACCAACAACTATAAATTGGTCGCGCATAAAAATTCACGGAGCATGACAAATGAGCGAAACCGCCACAAAAATCGAATTGTCCACTGGTTATTACCGCGTTGCCCAAGTCGAAAAAATGTCTTCACCAGACGGTGAGAAAGGTAATTGGTTCCAATACGTCATTGAAGGTGGTTACGCACCCGTGACGGGCGCAAAGCCGGGGACTCAGAAACAAGTCTCTGCTTACGCGAAGCAGTTGGCTGACGAATTAAACGCCCGCCGTTCTTCAGGTGGCGCGAGTCCCTCAGCGCCACGCGGCCGAAAAAATCAACTCGTTTTGAAATAGGACGAGCGGGTGCGCGACTGCGTATTCCGACCACGAAATTTGCAGTCGCAGTGGCCGTTCACGACCTGTGCAAAGCGGTTCTTAAACGAGATGAGCACGGCCGTCCTCCAGTGCGTAGGGCAACGAATGGCTAGGGCTTCGAGCGATGACCGACAATCCATACTACCCTCAAGAAATCACGGTCCGGATAAATTCTTCGATCTCGGCGACTTCTTGCTAGAAGACGGCGGCGTAATCCCCAACCTTAAAATCGCTTACACCAGCTTCGATCACAAAGCTCACGCGAAGCTTTGTGATCGAAGCGGAAAACTAGCGAAAGACGTGATGACCGATTTACACGAAATCGATGTCAATCAACTCTTGGCCGATGCTAAGAATGGCGACGCCGACGCGCAATTTGTGCTGGCTGAACGATTCCGCTGCCGCGCCGCACTCGACATCGACGATCAACAAGCGGTTCTTTGGTATCGGCGCGCCGCCGGAGCAGGACACGCTGAGGCGCAGTTTCGACTCGCCCGATGTTATTCAAGCGGCAAAGGCGTTCAAGCGGATCCGGAGGTCGCACTAACCTGGTACAACGCGGCCGCCGAACAAAACCACGTCGACGCGCAGGCCCGTTTAGCGTGGTGCTATAAAACAGGTACTGGTACTCCGCGGGATATGGATCGCGCCTTGACGTGGTATTACGCGGCTTCAACAAGCGGTAGCGCTGCGGCGAAATTTAGTCTCGGTGATATTTATGCACGCGGTACCGACGTGGTGGTCGATATCAAGGCGGCGGTGCGTTATTGGGAACAAGCGGCGCAGCTCGGTCACGGCCGTGCACAAATGAGTTTAGCGTTGGCGTATACCAATGGCGACACTGGCGTGCGGGATTTCGATCAGGCGATTTATTGGTGCCGGCGAGCAGCAAAGAGTGGTTACGATAAAGCGCAATATAATCTCGGCTTAATTTACGCGAACGCGCCGCCTCGATTTCAAGATATTAACCGGGCGATTTTTTGGATGAAGAAGGCTGCGAATTCCGGATTGGCGGCGGCGCAGTATGCCTTGAGCCGATTCTTTGAGCGCGGACTGCTGGCGGAAAGCGTGCCCGGCGAATCGCTCAGCTGGTTACGCTTAGCGGCCGACCAAGGGTACCCAAAGGCCAGCTACCGAATGGCGATGGCATTCGAAACGGGTGAGCGTGTGACGGCCAATAGGCAGATTGCAATGGCCTGGTTAAAACGCGCCGCGGAATGCGGCTATGCGACGGCCCAATATGAATTAGCGCGACGTTGTGTTCTGTATGAAGAGGCTGAATATTCTTCGCAAGAAGGCGTTGTGTGGTACGAAAAAGCCGCCGAACAGGGCCACTTACGCGCGCAATACGGCCTAGCGGTCTGCTTAGCGAGCGGCAAAGGCGTGCACAAGGACTTGGCTTCGGCTTATGTTTGGATGCGCCGGGCTGCGGACGGAGGATTTCCAAAAGCTGAACACCGCGTACGAATACTGGAAGAGGAACTCGATCCGCAGACCTTGCGCGAAGCACGCCAGCGCTTACAAAAAATGCGCACGACCTCGAGTATCGATTAACGGTATTCTGCAGCTAGTGGGTTGTCCGAACAGTGTTTGATTCGGATGCCGGTCTGGACGTACGAAAAAGGAGCAATGATAATGAGTGTGACTTCACGCAGTATCGCAGCGCGCGACGTTGACAGCGTACTGCACCCTTATACGAACCTCGCCGCGTTGCAAGAGCACGGGCCGATGGTTATGGATCGGGCCGAGGGTATCCACATGTGGGATAGCCAGGGCAATAAATTCATCGAAGGTCTTGCAGGACTTTGGTGCACATCGCTCGGCTATGGGAATGAAGAACTTGCCACGGCAGCCTACGATCAAATGAAGAAGTTGTCCTACTCTCACATGTTTATCGGTAAGAGCCACGAAGTCGGGATCTTGCTAGCTGAAAAAATTAAGCAAATCGTGCCAATGGAGGCATCGAAAGTTTTCTTCGGTTGTTCCGGATCTGATGCGAACGATACGCAAGTAAAGTTAATGTGGTACTACAACAATGCGATTGGGCGTCCAAAAAAGAAAAAAATAATCAGTCGCATCAAGGCATACCACGGTATATCTCTTGCTGCCACGAGTTTAACCGGCCTGCCGGCCGTTCACGCTTATTTTGATGTACCTTTGAGCGATCGATTCTTGCATACAGATGTTCCTTACTATTACCGGTATGCGGAGCCCGGCGAAACCGAGGAAGAATTTTCCACGCGACTCGCGAACAATCTCGAGAAGATGATCCTCGACCAAGACCCCGACACAGTAGCCGCTTTTATTGCTGAACCGGTTATGGGTGCTGGCGGCGTTCTGGTACCCCCGATTGGCTACTTTGAAAAAATTCAAGCCGTTTTAAACAAGTACGACATCATGTTTATCGCCGATGAAGTGATTACTGGACTCGGGCGGACTGGTAATCCGTTTGGCTCGCAAACCTTCAACATCAAGCCAGACACGATGAGTCTGGCGAAAGCGCTAACTTCGGCTTATCAGCCGCTGAGCGCCGTGGTTATTCCTGAGAAAATGTATGCTGCAATCGCCGAAACGAGCGCCGAGGTAGGCACGTTTGCTCACGGATATACGTTCAGTGGCCATCCGGTTGCCGCAGCAGTCGGACTTAAGGCATTAGAAATTTATGAACGAGAAAAGATTTTCGAAAAAGTCGCAGCCCTAAGTCCACATTTCCAACGTTGCTTGCAAAGTTTCGCCGACCATCCACTGGTCGGCGAGGCGCGTGGCGTCGGCATGATTGGCGCCGTTGAATTAGTCGCCAGCAAATCAACGAAGAAAGAGTTCGAGCCGCTCGGTCGTGCGGGTCAATATTGCCTCGCGCGTTGTCAAGCTAACGGTTTGTTAGTCCGAGCAATAGGCGATGTTTTAGCGTTCTGTCCGCCGTTGATCGTCAGTGACGATGAGGTTGGAGAAATCTTCGATCGTTTCGGACGCTCTCTGGATGAAACACTCGATTGGGCAACTCGTGAAGGCTTAGTTTCAAACTAACTCGCGGTGAATGAGACGCACAGTTGAGCGTTTGAACGTCGACGGCGTTCAGCTCGAGTATCGGACGATACTTGGCGATCCGACGCTGCCGACATTGGTTCTTCTACATGAGGGGCTAGGATGTGTTGCGCTGTGGCGTGATTTCCCGGACAGTTTGGCGGCCGCCACGGGGTGTCCTGTGTTCGCTTATTCGCGTGCCGGTTACGGCGGATCAGATCCCATTGTATTGCCTCGCCCTCTTAACTACATGAGCGTTGAGGCCGAAGACGTTCTGCCCCGAGTTCTAGAATGCGCGGGTATTTCACACTACCACTTAGTGGGACATAGTGACGGGGCTACTATTGCACTGGAATTTGCGGCGAACGCTCGCGATCCCGGGTTGCAATCAGTCGTCGTATTAGCCCCGCACGTGTTCACAGAAGATTGCGCGATTCTGGCAATCACTGCAATGAATCAGTCGTTCGATGACGGCGATCTACGCAAACGCCTGGAGAAATACCACGGTAGGAATGTTGACTGTGCATTTCGCGGATGGTGCGATAGTTGGTTGCATCCGCAATTTAAGAACTGGTCGGTGGAAGCAAATTTGACGAAAGTGACCGTGCCAGTCTTACAGTTCCAAGGAAAAGATGATGAGTACGGGACTCTTGAGCAACTTTACCGAATTGAAAAGCGCACCCAGACTGAAGTCCAAACCGTAATATTTGATAATTGCGGGCATTCGCCGCAACAAGACAAGCCCGCGGAAACGGTGGCTATCATTCGGGAGTTTTGCAGCTGACCGGACAGCTACATAGCAACGTAGCGAGTAACATCAATCGCGCGAATCACAAATAGGTGGATTTGAGGGCGGTGCGCGCGCCGTTACTCACGCCTATTAAACAAGCTCGGGGGCTAGAACGGACGCCAAACGAGGATCAATTTGGCCATGAGGCTCAGCGCGGAGATCAGCGCGATGATCATAGCGACCGCGGTCAGCATTCCGAATAAAACCGTTGGAATAAAGTTCGACATCACGAGGATTGAGAAACCGACCGTGATGGTTATCGTGGTGTAGAAAGCTGCTTTCGCGATGTTCGCGTGGCAGTAATGCATCGTCGCAATGTAGTCCAGATTATTTGGATATTCTTCACGAAATCGATACAAGTAATGAATGCAATCGTCGACGGCGATTCCGATCGTAATCGCCGCAATCGTTATGGTCATCATATCAAGCGGTATACCCATCCATCCCATCAAACCGAGGATTGTGGTGGCGGCGAGAATATTCGGGATGATGCCGATCACTGCCACTTTAAACGAGCGAAACAAGATCCACAGCATCAAAGAAATACCGAGCATGACAACACCAAGTGTCTGAATTTGGGACTTGAAGAGACTTTGCAGCATGTTGTTGTACAGAACCAAAAGTCCAGTAATTTGGTATTCGTCGGGGCTTAATCCGATATTTTCCTGTAGCTCACGGTCAATCCGCTCGAGCAGCGCGCCGCGACGTAACCCGGGTTGCGTATCGTAGATACGTGATGAAATTCGCGCTTCGTCTTCGGTAGTCGAGACATAGGGATCGATCATTGCTGCACGTAATACGTGCGGCATGCGTTTGTAAATAACATTCAGTTGGAACGCATCGAATTCCTGGCCCTCGTTGAGGTCCTCCGCGACCCTAACGACAGTCGCGAGTGAGAGAACCTTACCAACGGCTTCGAGGCCATCCAAGTAATCGTGGACCTGCTTAATTCGGTCCACCTTGGCGGGGGTGAACCAAACATCTTCGTCGCCTGATTCGATCTCGCCAAATAAATCCGACAATTCATCAAAGCTGGGATCGGAATCCCGGTCCGATTCGTCAGATGCTTCATCGACGTTGAATTTCAGGATTATATCTAGCGGCGTAGTCCCGCCCAGTGATTCGTCGATTAGCTTCAGACCCTGGTAGATTTCCGTGTCTTGGTGGAAGAAATTAATGAAGCTATTTTCGACTTCCAGTTTTTGTATACCAACCAAGCCGAGGACGGCGACCACAGCTGATCCCACTAACACGACACTGCCGTGCTTCTCGGTAAATCTCCCAAGGCCGGCAGTAAGGGTGTAGCTGTCTCCTTCGGGTCGGCGCAGCGGCTTTTTCTTCAGCAGCAGCAGCAGTGCCGGAAATAACGTGAAAGACGTTAGGAAAAGAACACTCACGCCGATAGTCATCATCCAGCCGAAATCGATGATAGGTTTGATTCCGCTTACCATTAGAGAAGTAAAAGCAATGATCGTCGTGAGGGCCGTGTAGAAACACGGCAGTACCATGTGGTTGACGGTCTCTCGGACCAATTCGTACTGACTTGTGTCGTCTGGGAGATCGCGCATTAATTCCCGATAACGCACGATTAAATGGATGTTCATCGACATCGTAATGATGAGCATCAGCGAAATGAAGTTTGATGAGATGACGGTGACGTTCCATCCGACGAGGCCTAGAAATCCCACCATTAGCGTGCCAGCGTACAAGCAACTAAGAAGCGGCAAGAGGACCCAGCGTACCTCCCTAAAAATAAGCGTGAGCATCAAAATAAGAAACATTGCCACACCGCTGCCGAAAGTAACTAAATCGTTGCCGATGAAAGTCACCATGTCGTCGGCGATCATCGGGATACCACCCAAATGTAAGTTCGCCCGATCGCCGTATTTCGCCATGATCGCCCGAATATCGGCAATTGCCTGATGGTTCGCGGCATCCGAAGCGTTCTTAAGGTCGGCGTATCCAAGCAGGATCCGGTCGAGTTCTGCGGCCTCAATTGTGCTCAATTGGCCATCGTTGCGCTTCGTTATCAGCTCGTTACGCCGCTTCTGTGCGGATGCGAACGCCTCATCGTAGTTTAGAAATATTTGGATGGCGGTCAGGGTGCCGGCCGAATTTACAACCAGGTCGCGATAGATCGGGCTAGTGGTCAGTTCTTCTCGAGCAAGTTCTAAATCGACATCCTCGTACTCCAGGAGGCGGAAATTTTTCGGCAGTTCTGCGAGCGTACCTTTCACATTCTTGATCAACGGTACGTCAAGCATGGACGTTACGGACTGAACTGACTCCAAGGCATCGAAATCATCGCGTATTTGCCCGACTAACTCGATCGTCGAACGGTCAAATAAATCACCATTGGGTGCGATCGTGACAAACAGGAATTCTTGAACTTTGTAACGTTCGGAGACGTCACGATAACGTCGCAAATCTTGATCATTTTCGAGCAGTAACGCGTCGGATGAGGCATCGAGTTTGAAGTCCGGCACGTAAGCAGCAAAGAATGCCAGGATCCCGACGAGCAAAATGACAATGACGAATGGAAAGCGAAGAACGGTTCGGTCGTAAATAACAGATACGATGTTGCTCATGTGCCCACTATAAGATTTAGTTAGTGCGAAAGAAGTCGACTAGACGGATCGTGCAATCTAGATGTTTATTTCCGTTCGGCGATTGTTGGTTGATTGTTGATTGTTGATTATAGAGATTTCGAATGGCCGCCGCGGCGCGTAATGATAACCCGAGAACGATGCTGCGACGAATTTTTGGGGATGCGCCGGTCGAGCCCGCATAACTCATTGGCAGCCAGCGGCCTCAGGTGGTGCAATACCCTAGCCCCTGCGGGTGGCAGAATAACCCGACAAAATTAATCCCAGACGAGTCGCGCAAAACCACTACTAGTACATAGTTTAAATTGCCAACTCGGTTCAGAATTAGGACGAGAACGCGAGCCTTGGAAAGATTTCGACCGTTCACTCACGAAATCGAGCGCGTTCGATTGCGATAGTCGAGCACACAACGTAAGCCGGGTTAATGAACATACAAGCACCTTCAAACAGGGATCTCATTGAGCGAACCAGCTCGAACGTAGCAGGTATTACGCCAGACTGCTCCGGTATGCCGGGTGACCTACTGCCGCACGACGCGGACAACGTCGCTAGGCGAATTGACGAATATCGAATTCAAATTATGCAGGCGAATGCTGAGCATGGGATCCTACCGTTCTTCTTAGCGACGCTGTCTTTTACCGCTTTGTTCGCGACCTTAGGTCACAAAGCGACGCTATATCCTTGGTTATCCGGCGTGCTTGTGCTCCTCGCGGTGCGGCTTTATCTCGTTTCCATTTATCGGAAAAGTGACCGTAGTTCGGACATTCAATGGGTGCGTTGGAACGTCGCTATTCTTAGCGGGCTGGGTTGTCTATATGGGGCCACTCCGTTTTTATTTCCATCCAACGGCGAGATCTGGTTACTCGCCGTTACTA
>JAQCEL010000199.1 GCA_027618655.1 Pseudomonadota bacterium
AACATGCTCGCCGCTAATGGCGACAAGCACGACATCGCGCGCACCCTGAAACTTGGCGCGAACGATTATGTAACGAAGCCTGGCGAGCTGCCGATTTTATTCGCGCGAATCAAAACCCAATTGTCTTTGAAGCACACGGCCGCGAAATTACGTGAAGCAGAACTTTCCGCTTCCTGCACGAATCGCAATATCCACGATCTAGAAGCCACTGTTGACCAATTCGCTCGCGACCGAGTCCACGAAGAGGCCGTACGTAATTTTGATAGCACGGACGAATTTCGCTATCGGGTCATTTACGACAATACCCCGATGACTTGCTTCACACTGAATTGGGAAGGCGAAATCCTTTTCGCCAATCGCTTTGGCTTACAGTTCTTGGGATTTCAACGCGACGAAGTCACCGGCTTGTCGGTGTTTGAGCTCTATGCACCGGATGATCGAGCGATAGCGGCAGAACATTTAGCGAGTGTGACAAACTCCGAAGGCAGGTTGCATCGCTGGGATATTCGCCGGCAATTGAAAAATGGCAACATTGTTTGGGTCCGGGAAACGGCGCGCGCGATCGGCAAAGGGCAGGACAGTATGATCCTGATGACCTGTGAGGATATTGACGACACCTATAGCCTCACCGCGAAGCTATCTTACCAAGCTACCCATGACGAATTAACCGGGCTATCGAATCGAAAATCATTAGAAGAGCGGCTAACGGCAGTTCTGGAGAGTGCCCATTCTGAACACACCGAACACAGTCTCGCCATCATCGATATTGATCAGTTCAAAATCATTAACGACACGTGCGGCCACACTGCGGGTGACGAACTCCTTCGTCAGATCGCGCGATTACTAAAATCGATCGTGCGCAAACGCGACACCTTAGCGCGCCTTGGTGCAGACGAATTCGCCCTACTAATTGAAGATTGCTCGATGGCTCAAGCGTATAGCGGCGTCGACGCGCTACGCCAACGCATTGATTCGTTCAAATTCGTTTGGGAAGCCCGGACCTATAAGATCTCTGCAAGTGTTGGCTTAGTCTCGGTTAACGATCAATGCGAGGACTCGAATTCCGCACTCAGTATGGCGGGTACCGCATGCTTTGCCGCGAAAGATTCCGGACGAAACCGGATCCATAGCTATCAGAAAGACGACCTTGCAGTGACTCGACGTCACGGTGAAATGCGTTGGGCGACCCGCATCAATGACGCACTATTCGATGATCGATTCGAACTCAACTTTCAACGCATTACGTCCATTAATAGTGAGTTCAATTGCGGTGACCATTACGAATTGCTAATTCGAATGCGCGACGAACTCGGTAATGTCGTGATGCCCTCGGAATTTCTTCCCGCTGCGGAACGTTACAACCTGTCGGAAAAGGTTGACCGTTGGGTCATCGGTCATGCGTTAGATTGGTTGCGTGATCACCCCGTACTCGTTGATCAACTTCACCTGTGTGGGATCAATCTTTCCGGTCAATCGATGGGTAACGAAGCGATCCTGCGCTTCATTCTTGATCAGGTTGATGAAGGTAGCATTCCGGCTGAAAAACTCTGTTTTGAAGTCACGGAAACCGCGGCAATTTCGGATCTCGCCCAAGCGACGAATTTTATTACCTTGCTCAAAGATCGTGGATGTATGTTTGCACTTGACGACTTCGGTAGCGGCTTTTCGTCATTTTCTTACCTTAAGAAACTTCCGGTGGACTTCTTAAAGATTGATGGCAGCTTTGTTCGAGATATTTGCACCAACTCGATCGATCTCGCGATGGTGAGATCGATAAACGATATCGGTCACGTGATGGGCAAAAAGACCATCGCGGAATTTGTGGAAGACCGTGGTGTGTTGGATGTACTACGCGATATTGGCGTCGATTACGCCCAGGGCTTCGAAATCGGCCGACCGACTCCAATCACTCAGTTCTTCTCTATCGTGTAAGCCTATTATTTGCCGAGCGCACCGCATGAACGTCTCACGACGAATCCGTGCGCTGCTCGAAAGGTCGCTCCAGGTCCGCAGGCCGGTCGATATCCAAAACAACACCCTTGTCCTGAGTATCGAGAAACGCGACAAAGTTAGCGTGCTTGTTGATAACACTCTGCGCGCCGAGGTCACCTTGTAACGCTATCAACTCGGGGAAGTAACTCGAACCAAACCCGACCGGGTGGCCCGCGCGTCCTTCATACCTAGGCCGGACGATACTCAGCGGGGAGTTAATTAGGCCTGCGAGTTCGATCATTGTTGCGGATTGGATATAGGGCATGTCGGCGAGCGCAATTAGCCAGCCGTCAGCTGTCGGCCGCGCGGCAACCCCATGACCGATCGAATGTCCGATCCCGTTTCGAGATTCGGCGCAGTACGTGACTTCGTAGTGGTCGTTAAACAGCGCGCCACTACTCGTCTCGTCGACCGACACCACAACCAAGAGTTCATCCACAGCGGATCTCAAGTTCGCGGCCGCTTTGAGCCCAATCGCGATCCGGTCAGGACCGCACGCGGCTAGCTTGTTCGCAGTGCCGTACCGTTGGGAGCGACCGCCAGCCAGTAAAATGCCTACGATGCGTTTCACACCACCCGATCGTCTGCTCTCACGGTCAATCGCTCACTGCTTAGTTTCACGCCGTTTCGACGAGCCGTGATCTCGGTCATGATGCCTAAGGCAATTTCTGATGCGGTTCGCGTGTTGAGGTCGAGTCCGATCGGGCCACTCATAAAATCGAGTTGTTCCTTAGTCACGCCGAAGTGCTCACCAAGACGCTGCCGACGCGCAGCGTTGGTTCGACTTGAACCGAGCGCTCCAACATAGAACGACGCTGAACCTAACGCTTCCATAATGGCTAGATCATCCAACTTCGGATCGTGGGTAAGCGCGACGACGGCCGTTTGCGCGTCGCATTGTTGGGCCGTGATGAAATCGTCAGGCATTTCACTATGTAAACTTAGGCCATCTCCGAGCCACGACTGCCGGTAGTTTTCGCGCGGGTCGCACACTAACACCTCATATCCGAGCTGGTCGGCAAATCGGGTAACTAACCCACCCAATTGGCCAGCGCCAATAACCAACAGGCGCCATTTCGGTTCGTACACGATTTGAAATTGAGTTCCTTCAAATCCAGTCCGGGCCAGCTTATCCGGCGTTTCGATCTGCGATTGCCCTGTGTCCATATCGAGTACGCGTTGAACGCGCTCGCGACGTGCCAAACGCGCCAATATATCCGTACCCTCCTCCGCTGAGCGCAGCGTCTCGACAACGATGGTGACTTCGCCGCCGCACGGCAAGCCGCGGCTGACGGCTTGTTCTTTCGTGATCCCGTAAGTGTATCGATCCGGTTTGGCCGGCCGGGTGTCGGCGAACTTCGCGAGCAGTTCTTCTTCGATGCAGCCCCCGGACAATGAGCCAGCGAATTGACCGTCGGGTCGCCAAATCATCATCGATCCTGCTGGCCGCGGTGATGAGCCCCATGTTTTTGCGACAGTTGCGAGAACGACTTCTTGATCGTCTCGTACCCAATCAATAGCGGTCTTGAGCACCTCTAAATCTACATTTTCCACGGTCTCGCAGTCTCCTTCAGGCAGTTTCGGCGGCGTTCGCAGCCAGGTTAAATTGCGCTTTAGTGATCAAACATTTGCGATAGCCATCACAGTCGATTCGCGACCACGGTGACCAACGTCACAGAGCGTCACATTGTACATTGCTGCTGCCCCGCTCCTCTCCTAAACATGTGGTGACGCTAAACTAATGTGAAGCAGCACGATTGCCGCTATATAGCATGAAACTAGGCAGGAACCAGCGCAATAAATGGAACTGAAAATGACTAACGTGACCCGGCTAGTCCCGGCCCGATCGATAGAGTTGTTAGTTGAATGCCAACATTTGGCTTCAGGACTGCTACCGGGCGCTCTAAAAACAGTTCTCGACAAAGTGGATGATACATTTTTCGAGCTTGCTAACAAGGCCGATAGTTCGCAGCGACGGAACGTCTATTTCGATGCGATGCGCGAATTGCGTCTGAAACGCGACACGATTGAGAGAAGCTTCATTTCAAACTTCAACACGGGGTTTGAAAACAGCATTGATCTCGACAAAGCGACTAAGAAGGCGCCAATGTTCGCATCGATAATGGAGCTATCGCTAGTCGACCCGGATGAAGTTGAAGAATCTCTTGCACTTACTAACTTTACTGACAGCGTAAAAGTGAATTGTAAAGAACAGTTATTTGGGCTCGATCGACGCATGGGGTATCTTCTTAGCCGCCCCGATCTTCCGAATGAAATGAACCCAGTCGGGCCACTCGTCATTGGAAACGCATTTCGAGACGCCTTCCGTCAGCTAGACTCTGACATCGAAATTAAACTCACTTTATTTAAGATATTCGACAAGTTTGCTGCTCACAGCATTCATCAAATGTACTGCGATATTAACGACCATTTAATTCGCCGTGACGTTTTGCCAACGATTAGATCGTCAGTACCAGCGCATTCACGTAGTCCCGTAAAAACTCGGGTAATTATCGAAACAGAAGGCGAGCAAATTGAAGCCACAGGACAAGACGTTTTCTCAACCTTGCAATCGCTTATGGGGCGTGGCAGGGGCCTCCCCGGGAATTATTTAGGCAGGGCGGGACAACAAAATACAAATGCAACCGGGCACGCCAATTCGGGATCGTTCCATGCTAATGGCTTCGCGGGATCGGACTCTCGAACACTCACAAGTCTGTCGGCGACGGGGACCGCAGATCTAATCAGTGCGCTAACTTTACTGCAGCTCGGCAACCTTACCAGCCTCCAAGATTACGCTGTCGCCGGCGTCGATCAAACACAGATCGAGGCAGGCAACATTAATGTGTTGCGTGGATTACGCGAAACCGGAGCATTCGGTAATGTCAATCAGACCGACGGTTTAACGTTCGACATCGTTTCGATTCTATTCGATTACATTTTGGACGATCCCGCGATTCCTGACGCGATGAAGGCGTTAATCGGACGTCTACAAATACCTATGCTTAAAGTCGCGTTACTCGACAAAGCACTTTTTTCCAAAAAAGCACATCCGGCGCGCAAGTTGTTAGATGCGCTTGCATCCGCTGCAGTCGGTTGGAGTGAGATCGGCCACGCTGACGATAAGCTCTACGAAGTCATCGACCTCATCGTACGGCGCATCGTCGACGAATTCCAAGACGATGTCTCCTTGTTCGAAAAAGCCCTAGCAGACCTTGAAGCGTACTTAATTAAAGACCGTGACAAAACGGAAAAACAGGTCGCGGAATCAACTCGATCACTGCGCACTCGAGAACAAATCGTGTTAGCCAAAATGGAGGTCGACGACGCTTTAAAGGATGGAGTGGGCGACTCGGAAATTCGCGCGTTTATGCGCCAATTTATTTTCGATTACTGGCGACAATTATTGATTATTACGCATGTTGAACACGGCATTAGGAGCGAGATTTGGCAAGATCAATTACGCACGGTTGACGATTTGATTTGGTCGATCCAAGACAAGGCCACGCCACAAGATCGCAAAGCACTCAGCGAAAGGCTGCCTCAACTCCTCAAAAGCTTAAAGCGCGGGATGGCCGCGCTCGATATGGATAGGGCCGTATGCTCGAAATTTATGAGCATGATGGCAAGCGTGCACGTTGTTTCAGTTAAACGCACACAGGAAGCGAGCCTTGCCGAGAAACACTTGTTAGGCAGCGCGGAGGAAGAAAGCGACGAACTATTGAACGCCGACGGCGAGACTAGTACCGAATTCATGAAACAGGGTCTTGTACGATTGTTCGAGCGTAAAGGTGTTGACTCTGAAGAACTGACAATCGATTTGTCCATCTTTGACGACAATACAGAATTCGAACAGCAGCCCGAAAATCTCTCTGCTGAAGTTCGTTGACCAAGTAACGGAGCTCGATTTGTGCGATTGGCTGGAATTCGATAACGACGATGGTACGACGATTCGCGCTCGATTCACCTGGATCAGTCCAGCAACAGGACGATATCTTTTTACGACGCGGCAAGGCCAAAAAGCGCTCGATACGACGCTCACCCGATTGGCTGATCAATTTGTCAACGACACCGCTCGACGAATCGATACAAAACCCGATCCCATTTTCGATCGCGCCATCGGCGACTTGATGGATAAATTGGAGGCCTCTCCCACCACTCACTGATAATCCCCTATCCAAGCGACCCCGGAAATGTTCGTCTAAGAATAGGAGCCAGCGAATTGAATTTAGTCGAGATCGTTCCTCCGAAGACACCGCCCGCTGATTGCGATCCGAGTTGAGCAATCGGCTTATGGCTTAAGTTTGCAACCGATCAGAAAGGAAACTGGTGATGTGGGCGGATGAGTCCGTTTCGGGTCACAGCCCTGATGCCGCTGCAATCCCTAAGCTAGACAGCGATAAAATTTAAATTTATCAAGCAGGTATCAGAATATAGTAACTAATTGGGTTACTTAGTAATCGAATTTGTATCAGAATTTGTATCACAAGACGACCTCTTTCGAGTCCAATTCCCGGCTAACGCGGCATGAATTGTCCTTCTCAGCGAACTACCGCATATCCGTTTAGCTGATCGTTATTTAACCGTTTGTTTTTATTGATATATTTCCCAACCGAGGCAATGAGCAAGAACGGCGCCAGCTTGCACCAAAACAGAGAAATTTGTGATCAAAGAATTGGCAAATAAAAATTAACGGTAATAGGTCACTTATTTAGGTAATAGATCACTGATTTAAGTGCGCGCCGGAGTATTTTCCAATTCTAAAATGAGTCTAAAAAGTTGCTCAAGCATCCGCCACGGAGCAATAGTTGAGTTCGTGACGTCAAACAGTGCTTACTTATTGAGGCGGTAACCCACCGTGTTCGAGCTTGTATTTATCAATACGTCCTTCGAGGTCTGTCAGTAATCCTTCCATACCTTCCGATTTGACGATCGCATTAAACGTGCTGCGATAATTATTGACGAGACTGACCCCTTCAATAACCACATCGTAGGCAAACCACTCGTCGCCGTTGAGCTTCAACTTATAACTCACTGGGATTTGCGTTGAATCCGTGCGAATGATCGTATCAACCACAGCCTTATCTCCACGAATACTTTCGTTGACGTAGTCGATCCCTTGATTTGTATACGCTTCAATTTTATCGCGATACGTGACTTCCAAATATTGCGAAAAAAACTCAACGAATTGTCGCTTTTCTTCTTTCGTTGCCATGCGCCAATTCGTCGCCAGGATACTCTGAGACATACTACGAAAATCGAACCCCGAATCAATTACTTGACCGATACGCAACCATCTTGCGTCGCGATCTAACGCATGGTCTTTAAGTACTGAAAGGATCTCAGTTACTGATTCGCGGACGCGATCAGTCGGGCTCGAGGTGGCCTGTGCCGTGCCGGTTGCGAGTAGGAATATGATGATCGTGCACCACCAAATCCTCGGCAAGTGGGAAAGTGCTCTGCGTGTTTTTTTCATAAACGCCTCAATTAATTCAAAATCATTCGCATCACTTGATGCAGATGCCAACCCTGAACGCCAATTTGCGGTGTAGTCACTGCGCAAACTTCACGGTAACGGCAGCGCCAAAATTTTGCCCATTGATTTCGAATCTTTCGACAAACGTGCCGCTCGGATGTTCCGCCGCAATCAATTCGACCGCAAGGGTTTCTCGACGAATGAGATCACCATGCATTTCAAACGCACGTTCTAAATCCCCGCTGGCTGAGTATTCCACCCGGATCCTGTCCGTT
>JAQCEL010000200.1 GCA_027618655.1 Pseudomonadota bacterium
GTCGTGTTCATGTATGCAGTGCTCGGCGGCATGAAAGGCGTGACCTATACGCAAGTCGCACAATATTGCGTGTTAATTTTCGCCTACATGGTGCCGGCCATATACATCTCGTTATTAGTAACCGAGATGCCGATCCCGCAGATCGGACTCGGTGCAAGCGTAGCCGACGGATCGGGCCTGTCAGTGTTGCAAAAGCTCGATTCCACATTAGTCGAACTTGGCTTCACCCCTTACACCGAAGGCACTAAATCAAAGATCGATGTGTTCGCGATCACCATGGCCTTAATGCTGGGTACGGCAGGCCTACCGCACGTTATTGTGCGTTTCTTCACCGTCCCGAAAGTGTCAGATGCACGAAAATCCGCAGGCTATGCGCTGTTCTTTATCGCATTACTTTATACGACAGCCCCGGCAGTTGGCGCATTCGCACGCCTAAACATTATCGATACGATTCATGAGACCGCCTACACCGAGGTCGCGACTTGGTTCACGAATTGGGAAACGGTTGGATTAATCGGCTGGGTCGATAAGAACTCAGACGGTCTTATCCAGTATGGGCCAGGTGAGGCTTTCGATGGAAAACCAAGCTATAGCGACAGTGGGCGCGGCGCGGCTGGCGAGCGGATCGTCACGAATAAGCGAACCAGCACTGGCAATGAAGTCTACGTAGATCGTGACATCATAGTTTTAACGAATCCAGAAATAGCCAACCTACCGCCCTGGGTGATTGCGCTCGTCGCCGCTGGCGCCCTCGCCGCTGCTTTGTCTACGGCGGCCGGACTGCTGCTCGTGATTTCAGCCGCGGTATCTCACGATCTACTCAAGAAAACACTAGCGCGCGGGATCACTGATCAACAAGAACTCCTGTGCGCGCGCCTTGCCGCAGCAACTGCTATCGGCATCGCTGGCTATCTCGGCGTTAATCCACCGGGCTTTGTTGCGCAAGTCGTTGCATTCGCGTTTGGGCTGGCCGCCGCCTCGCTCTTTCCGCCCATCTTGCTTGGTATATTCTCCAAGCGCATGAATCTGCCCGGGGCGGTTTGCGGCATGCTCGTCGGTCTAGTCTTCACGTTCAGTTATATCGTGTATTTCAAGTTCTACGCGCCCGAGCTAAATCTAGCTTCGCATTGGCTGTTTGGAATATCGCCGGAAGGCATCGGTCTCGTGGGCGCGGCCTTAAATTTCGTTGTTGCCTGGACCGTTGCCTTACTCACAGCGCCACCCCCACCGCAAGTGCTGCGCCTAATCGACAACATTCGTCTGCCGAGCGGAGTTAGCTCACCTTACGGCCATTGAACCTGGACCGGCACAGCGTGCGCCGAGGGTGGACCCAGCGCGCGGAGTCGCTAAATCTAAGTGACTACGGTCAGAAAATTTTCGTTCAGTTTACGGTCGTGATAGAAAATCGCCTTGCCGAGTTCCTCAGCGTGCCAGGTGATCGGATCGCGATCGGCGTACCAGGTGTAGTCTCCGCAAAATACTTCATTGCGGTTGCCAGATGGGTCAAAGAAGTAGATCGTTCTGCCACGCGTGATGCCGTGGCGAGTCGGTCCAATATCAATCGGAATTTCATACATCCCCATAATGTCGGCGGCGCGTAATAGTTCTTCCCACGAATTCAGGAGGAACGAGGCGTGATGAAATTTGCCCGGTTCGGGATAGTCGATAAACGCAATGTCGTGCGCTTTATTTGAACAAGACAAGAAGGCACCGATAATTTTTTGATCCGGACTTAAGACTTTTTCGGTGAGATTAAAACCCAGCGCGTTAACGAAAAAATCGACAACATCGGGGATGTTTGGCCCGTACAACAAGCCGTGGTCGAACCGGTTGACTTGCATGCCCTTCAAGCCTTCGGGCCAAGGATCCGGATTTGTTAACCCTAAACCGTTACCTACATAGTCTTTTTCGGCGTATAACTCGACCGAGTGACCACTCGGGATCGTAAAGCGCACGCGATGGCCGCAGCCAACGAGCTCGCCGGCAGGAATTCTTTCCACGTCGCAGCCGTAATCGCGAACCGCGAGTTCCAGACGATCGAGATCTGCAGTGCTACAAACTTTGAAACCCATAAAGTCCATGCCTGGAGCATCCGCCTCACGCAGTACAATCGAAAAGCGATCGTGTTCATCCCAGGCTTTCAAGTAAACCCGACCTTGATCGTCTTGCCCTACTTTCTGCAGGCCCAAGCGCTCCACATAATGGGTAAGCGCCGGGCCCATCTCCAATACACGAATGCAAACATGCCCTGGTCGCATAACTCCGGTAAATGACATTTCGTAGTCCTCCGTTTAGACCGTCATTGACGATAACGATATTCGATTCAGTTTAGCCGACAGCAGTTTTATTAATTATTCAGTTTCTTGCGTAACAATCCTAATGGCTGGATGCGCAAATCACCCTGCGGTATCAATTTGCACGCGAGGCACATTCCACTCGCCTCGTCTTGGATGCTAATTTGCGCACGACTCATCTTAAGCGTTCGGTAACGCCCATTGTCGAGAACTTGAACGCGACAGATCCCACAACCGCCGCCACGGCAACCGACCGGGATCCCTTTGCGACCCAGGCGTTCCATCGCGCGCAATACATTCTGGCCATCTTTGCATAGAAAGTCTTCATCAGAATCTGCGATTGTGATCCGATACGCGCGCGACTCATTCATCGCTCAAACGATCTAAAATTTCTTAAACAGTGCACTGCGGCGCGCAGGTTCCACGCCATCAGCGGCGGTAAGGAACGATTCCATAAAGATATGTTCTTCAAACAGGCGCCCTTGCATTAACGTACTAATACAAGCATCGATCATTGGCGGCGGACCGCAGAGATAAGCCTTATAGCCGCTAAACCGACCGCCGAAACGCTCATTAGCCAATTCATTGACAAATCCGCGAAATCCCGCCCAGGGTGACTCGTCGGATGATTCGGACAGCGCCGCGCAGTAAGTGAAATTTGGATGTTCCTCAGCAAGACGATTAAACAAGTCCGCGTAATAGAGTTCGCTCACGTTACGCGCACCGTAGATCAGACATATTGCGCGTTTATCACCAGACTCCAGCAAATCTAAAATCATCGATTTTGGACTCGACAAACCAGACCCGCCTGCGCAGAAAATGATTGGTTCCGGCGCTGATTTGCGCACAAAGAACCGCCCGAGTGGCGCCGTAAAACTCAGCGAATCGCCAAGCTTGAGTTCGTTATGAATATAGCCCGTCGCAGCCCCGCCTTCGACCAGACGTATGTTTAATTCGATCAGCTGTGGCTCGGTCGGCGCGCTCGCGATCGAAAAAGCGCGTGGCTGTTCAAGTCCGGGGATGAATAAATTTAAGTATTGACCGGCCTGAAACGCGACCCCGTCGCCGGCGACTTCAAGCCACAGTCCTTTGATCGTCGGGGTTAGCATTTCCATCCGCGCCACGGTTGCCGTGAAATCCTCCACGGCTATTTGTTCAGCATCTATTTCTTCGTCAACGTCAGCCTCGATCACAACATCTGATTGCAGGGTCGCACAGCATGCCAGGGTTTTATGCTCGGCTCGTTCAACGTCCATTAATGCAAATGCGGAGGCATGCTGATGATCCACCTCGCCCTCAATAACGTCGACCTTGCAAGTACCACAAAGACCGTGATTGCACGCGTACGGCAGCCAAATTCCAGCGCGCAGGGCTGCATCTAGGATTGTCTGTCCGTCTGCGACGTCGATCGTCGCGCCAAGCGGTTCAATGGTTACTTGAAAACTCAATCAATCCTCCTGCACTGCGGATCCCGTTACACGGCCCAGAGCGTCTCAGCGATCGTTCTCCAACGATAGCTGAGACGCATCTGCTGCTAATTACCAACGCCGTGCATACCCTCGAGCCCCGGCGAGCGAATATGTAAGTAGGACATATGACCGACGCCATTGTCCGCGAAACTCTTGTCCAGATCCGGCTGCCAATCTTTATGATCAAGTTGCCAGTGTAGTTTCTCTATATCGAGATGCGCTGTATCCGGGTGTTGCGCATAATCCGGAATAAACATCTGTTCCATGAAATCGCGCATGATCATGGTCCCCGGGGCACGGTAAGCTGAAGGGCAAGCGAACATCAAATGTTTATGCCATTGAATATAAAAATTGAAATCACCGCCGTAACGTTCTTCTCTATTTTCGGATTGAAATTCGTAACTTTCGCCGAGATATTTAACAGTCATCGTCTTGTTCCCCGCAATTACGCTGCTTCGTCTGAATTGGCTTGGGGCGTCGGTAGTTCCGCTTTCCAAGCCTCCCAGTTCAAGTGATCTGGCGAACCATGGTATTCCCCAGTGTCGACGTCCTTGACCAGATGCAGCCATTCAGCGTATTCGAATATGTCGCGCGCGCCGCCTGCTTCACCGCGGTAAATTTGCTGCGGCGGAATCAAAGCTTGAACATATTTTTCCGGTTCGCGATTAAAAATGTCCGCGCAACCATCTGAACAACAATGGTGTTTTGTATCCGCCCACTCCACGATGCGGACACATTGCGTTTGTGGATCATCGGGTTCAGTGAAAAACACCGGGATCTGGCAAACTTGGCAAACCATGGGTAATCGGTTGTTGAAATAGCGCTTTCCGGTCTCCTCTTGAGCGCGGAAATGCAGCAAACGTGGACGGTACATCGTATCAAACAGCTCACCATATTTTTCAGACATCCAATCCAACTCTTCATCCTCTGGTACCCAGGTATGGAGTCCGAGCGCATTACCGTACTGATACAAGGTTGACCACAGCTCGTGCGTCACGCGCCCTTTTTCCTTGGTAGCCACTTCATGATGCTTCGGCAAGCGGATCCCATAGCGACTTAAATCATTAAACAAGGCGATACCGTTTTCTTCCCAGTAGATTTCCCAAGCTTCTTTCCACGACATGACTTTCTTCGGCAGCATGTAATCCATCATCGTGCCGACCAAAGCAAGCAAGCGGTAGCCACGCCAAAACCATTTGTCTAACCACGCTTGTACGATGGGAACATTGTCTTCGTGTTGCTCAAGCATGAATTTCACGACTTCGAGACCCAAGGTCATGTGTCGTGATTCGTCGGACTGCGCGGAAAAGCCAAATGTTGTTGTTGCCATGTCGCCGTTGTAGGCAGCGCCTGACACGAACGGCATAAATAGCAAGTTGGTCAGCACGTATTCGAAGGCAAACGAAATCGATGTAACAAACTCAAACGGACCGGCGCTCATCGCATCTTCGAAGAAGCTTTTCGGGATCGACAGATACCAAGCCCGATCACGAAGGTGGGCAAAGCCATGCATACCATTGAAGAACTTGTTGTAGTGACTGAACGCGTGCAACTGAGTCTGCGCGTGCCGCATTTCGTCGATCGATTGCATCTGACAGGCGACCCGCGCAGCCGCGCCGCGAAACGAGCGTCCGGCATGCGCAAAGCCACGATGGGCGGCGTATTCAAGTGGCGTAATCCCTTGCAGCCAGAGCTTCACGGCGTTCATGTAACGCGCGTCGCTAATATTTAGTTGGCCGTTGTTCTGCTGAAACGCGTCCAGAATCGCGTAGAGCTTGCGTTCCTTTTCACTTTGATACTTCCAGTAAGCATCCATCGTTAATCGAAACGGATCAGCCCATTTATCCCAGTCGAGAATTTTTATGCCTTCGTATTTATCGTAAGGAAACACATCGTCCATCGGTTGATAACTTGTTTCCCAGTCGAGACCGCGCGTCATAACCGCGTATTTCTCTTTAAGTCCCATCCGTTTATCTTTGGCCATCGGATTTCCTCATACAAAAGATCGCAGTAGCGTTAATTAATCACGCGCGCAATAGACTTTAGCTATTCCACGCCAGTACAAATTCGTCGTCGTCCTCGTCGATGTTACCGCCAAGCGAAATGAGACTGATGTGTATTTCCTGGAGGTCGAATTCTCTGCCCATCTTCTCTTCAACGGTTGCTCTGCGCACCACGAGTCTCCCGGGGCAGTCAATTTTTACGATACCAGGTGTCTCGTTTGCAACCGCTTCGGCATTGTCTGCGAGGATCGCGTCGACAATCGGTTGTGCCTCAGAATTATTCTGAAAAGCGATAAATACCTTATCTACCATGTTGCAGTCCTCTAGCCCGTGATCCCAAGCTTACTCAATCGAGCGTTCATGCCGTCAAACACCTCGTTCAATACGCGGTCGCCTTGATCGTCAAACGCGAGCCCAGACAACGGCACGATCGCCGAACGCACTCGCGGCAACCACTGCGCTGCCCACTGATTGAAGTGCTCTCGATTCGGTTCAGACTCTTCAATCGCGATCTTGATCACTGCGTCGACCCATCGCGAGGATTCTGTAAACCACTCAATGGCGAATTCATTCATCATAGAGAACGCGGCACCCCCGTTTTGCGATACCAGCACGTCGAATTTTTCAAACATGAGCGGATGCAGAGTTCCGTCGATTAGTAGATTCTGCAACACGAATAGCTCGAACCAATCTTTGGTCACCATCGCCGTTTCGACGAGCTCGCGCATCGGTTGCCACACCGGGTCGTCCATCCACAACGCTTTGGCGTCGTCTAATACGTGTACGGAGTTGTTGCCCAGAATGAGACCGGTTCGCGTGATGTATTGCGCAATACCTAAGTGATCCATCATGTGCATAGCTGCGGCAGACGTTATCGGCGCACCGAATCCATATGCCGCGATATAGCTGTTGTTGGTGTTCGCCCCCCACGCAACGTGCCGCATGGGAATGATTAGTTGGTGAATTTTCTCGGTCCAGCGACCGTCTAGCTGTTCGAGCAAACCACGCGATTCGACGAAGCTAAAGTTCTTCTCCTGGGAATCCTGCTGCTTACCACGTTGTATCGTCCAGGTTCCATAATAGTATTGGCGAGGATCGATCAAATCATCAAAATCCGCCATCAAGATCTGGGTGCGCGAGGCATCGTAGAGCTGCTTTTCCGGCTGCCACGTCGGTCGATAGTGCTGATTCACAATCGGTTGGAGTCCCCAGATGGCTTCTTGGTAGCGAGTGGCTGCTTTATCGGGACCGATCTTCTCTGCAATGTGATCGAAGGTTTTACGAACCGGGTCGATCGACGTCGTTTTCAATTCAATGGACATGCTTGTCTAATCCTCTTGTTCATCGCCGGTTCGCCAGCGACGTTCACTTTTGTCAACTGCTTGACCCTCGGCCTCGCTCAAAACCCGTGCGTTACGCGCGCGGCAAAATTCCTCAAACGCCGTTTTTGGCAAAATCATTTCGAGAAACAAGCTCGGATCGCTGATCGAATACTGAAATTCGACGTTGCCACGGTGGTCGTAGTTCGTGACCCGAACGTAATGCACGCCATTGTCGGCAATCGATCCCAGTGGTGTTACTGATCCCATTTCGATCTCACCTACGCCTGCCTTTCGTTTGGCGCCGCATCACGCACGCAAGAACAGGTAATATCATCAAGCAGTCTGCCCATGTCGGCACCGTCCTGGCCACAGGCTTAGCTGACGAATTGAGTTTCATCATATCGCAAAAAATGTGCCGAGTTAGCCCACGCTAGCCCATCAGGTTAGAGCGTCGAAACAAGGCGCAGACGCATGAGAGCTTCGTGCGACACTACCTGGGTCGTCCGCGCAGACAGTGGCAGAGGTATAACACAAAAGTAAATAACACTAAGGCATTGGCCTGGTGGGCAGCGGCAAGCAGGATCGGTACACGCAGTAGCAAGGTTGCGA
>JAQCEL010000009.1 GCA_027618655.1 Pseudomonadota bacterium
GATAGACTTGTTCTTATAACTGAATGTGTGATCTTGCCCTGTTTACTAGTGCCGTTCGCATGACAAGTTATTAATTTCAAGCTAAGATATTTTCAACTTAAAATACTTTTCAAGCAGGTGATTACAAGCAAACGTTGGGTCACGAATAGGCTTAAAAAAACTTCGATGAAAATTTCTGTAATTGGCGGCGGCCCCGGCGGATTATATTTCGCAATCCTTGTAAAAAAGGCCTGGCCCGACTCCACCATTGACGTATTCGAACGCAACCGCGCCGATGATACGTTTGGTTTTGGTGTTGTGTTCTCAGATCAAACCTTGGGTTTTCTCGATGAATACGATAATCCGTCTTACGAATCAATCCGTCGATCGTTTGCGTACTGGGACGATGTTGACGTTCACTACCACGGTAGTGTTTTGCGCTGCGCGGGCAATGGATTCTGCGGTTGTTCGCGGCTCACCTTATTACAGATTTTGCACGAGCGCGCTAGATCTCTTGGGGCTAATTTGCATTTTGAACACGAGATAAGCGACGAGAGTCAATTCAACGACAGCGATCTCATTGTAGCGGCTGACGGATTAGCTAGTGTTATCCGTTCGAAATATGAAGATAGCTTCGGCACGGAAATCGTTACGCGAAGGAACTATTTTTGCTGGCTGGGTTCGACTCGACCCTTAGACGCGTTCAAGTATTTTTTTCGCGCAACGCCGCACGGCATCATCGTCATGCACGCCTATCAATACGAGCCCGCGAAGAGTACGTGGGTTTGCGAAATGCAGCCCAGCACATGGGAAGGGTTTAAGTTTGGCGACATGCAAGAGCACGAGTATGCGCGCGAATTAGAAAAAATATTTGCAGAGGAACTTGGGGGCCATAAATTTATCGTCAACCGATCTTTGTGGCGACAATTTCCGGAAGTTAAAAACAAAACCTGGGTACGAAACAATCTCGTGCTGCTGGGCGACGCGCAACATACTGCGCATTTTTCAATTGGTTCTGGGACTAAACTCGCGATGGAAAGCGCCATTGCGCTGTTCGAATCGCTCAAACAGCATGAGGACATCGACGCGGCGCTGGCCGCCTTTGATACTGACCGTCGAGCGGACGTCGAAATTACGCAACACGCCGCCGACGTGTCGCTAGCATGGTTCGAAACCATGGACGAACACTGGGACGTCGAGCCCGAGAAATTCGCCTTCCAGGTGATGTCGCGTTCGAAGCAGATCACCTACGAGAACCTGCGCCTGCGCGATCGAGATTTTGTCGCAAAAGTCGAAGCCGGATTTACTCGCGCGCAAGTCTTAGAAGGCTATGCGCTTGAACCCGGCACGCCGCCCATGTTCGCACCTTATCGGTTGCGCGATATGCAACTCGTTAACCGCGTCGTTTTATCGCCGATGGCGCAGTACTCGGCACGTGATGGATTCCCAGACAAATGGCACTTGGTTCATTACGGCAGTCGCGCAATTGGTGGCGCCGGTTTGATTTACACAGAGATGACTTGCCCGTCGCCAAAGGCGCGCATTACGCCGGGATGTACCGGTCTGTGGAACGCTCAGCAAAAAGACGCCTGGCAGGAGATAACGGACTTCGTACATGCGCAATCACCCGCGAAAGTGTGCATGCAAATAGGCCACGCTGGACGCAAAGGATCGACAGGGCTCGGCTGGGACGGTATGGATCTGCCCCTTCGGGCGGACAATTGGTCATTAGTGTCGACCTCAGCCCTAGCTTATCGGCAAGAAAGCGCAGTACCCGCCGAACTCACGCGCGAGCAAATGGCAATCGTCATTGAGCAATTTGTACAAGCAACAAAATTCGCCGACCAAGCGAACTTCGACATGGTGGAACTACACGCCGCGCATGGTTATTTGTTGGCAAGTTTTATCTCGCCGTTGACGAATCGGCGTAGCGATGAATGCGGTGGCGCAATTGATGCCCGCATGCGCTTTCCGCTTGAAGTTTTCCGCGCCATGCGCGCGGTGTTTCCCACAACCAAACCGATGTCGGTGCGGCTGTCTGCGGCGGACTGGTCACCGGGCGGGATCACCGAAGACGAATTAATCCGCGCTTGCGAACTCCTGAAAGCCGCCGGAGTGGACGCAATAAACGTATCGACGGGGCAGACTGTTAGCGATGATAAACCCGTGTACGGTCGTATGTTTCAAGTGTCGTTCGCGGACAAGGTCAAGCATCGGGTTAAGATCCCGGTCATCGTCGCCGGCAACATCACGAATGCGGATCAAGTGAACACGATCTTGCTGTCGGGAAGAGCCGATCTCGTGGCGCTCGCGCGCCCCCATTTAAGCAATCCGTACTTTGTGTTGGAAGCCGCGGCACGCTACGGTTACCGAGGACAGTTCTGGCCGAAACCGTATTTGTCGGGCCAGGCGCAAGCGTATTTAATTGGTGAGCGCGAGGCTGAGGAACAACGTGATATTCAGATCGCACTGAAGCCGCCAAGCCACCAAATAAAAGATCACGAGTCGCCAATCGAGCCAGGTGTACCGGTCGAACCAAGCCCTTATACTGACGATTAATCACTAACAGGCGAGGAATGCTATGGCTGCTAAAACCTTACTGGATCTCATTACCGGCATTAGCGCGGGTTCCATTCGGATCGTCGATCTCACTCAGCCTTTGCATGCGCGCACGCCTTTGTTATCGATTCCGCCTGAATTCGGACAGTCCTGGCCATTCAAGCTAGAAGAGATCTCGAAATATGATGATCGCGGACCCGGGTGGTATTGGAATAATTTTTCTTGCGGCGAACATACTGGCACGCATTTCGATGTTCCAATCCACTGGGTTACCGGAAAGGATCACACTCAGAACGCGACGGATACCGTCCCTAATGAAGCGTTTATTGGCGCAGCCTGTGTTATCGATGCCGTCGCCGATTGCCGAGTAAACCCCGATTTCTTGGTGAGCGTGGATTACTTAAAGAAATGGGAAGCCGTAAACGGCACGATTCCAACCGACTCATGGGTACTGTTCCGCACTGATTGGTCGAAGAAATTTGATTCTGATGAATTTATAAATGCACAAGCCGATGGTAGCCATACGCCAGGTTGGGAACCGGACGCCGTTCGATTTCTGGCCGAAGAACGCAACGTAAAAGGCGCAGGTGTTGAGACTGTAGGAACGGACGCTGGGCAGAGTTTTAATCAAGACCCACGATTTCCGTGTCACAACCTAATGCACGGCGCGAACAAATACGGCCTCGCCGCGCTCTGTAATTTAGATCAGCTGCCACCAACAGGCGCTGTGGTGATCGCGGCACCGCTAAAAATCCAAAACGGTTCGGGCAGTCCGTGTCGCGCGCTTGCGCTAGTCCCCGCCTAAATACTAGCCAGAGTTTTTGATAACCATGGCCGAGCGCTCATTTGCCGAGGAAGTTAAGAAACTGCGTCTAGGCGCGGGCGATACTTTCCATGGCGAGGGCATCCTCGCCGTTACTAAAGCCTTGTTGCAATCCGGCGTCGCCTACGTTGGCGGTTACCAGGGTGCACCCATTTCGCATTTAATGGACGTGCTCGGCGATGCCCAGCAGCAAGGGATCTTGGATGAGCTCGGCGTGCATTTCGAATCGAGTGCATCAGAAGCTGCGGCAGCAGCGATGCTGGCGGCATCAGTCAATTATCCACTGCGCGGTGCGGTTGCGTGGAAATCGACGGTCGGGACTAACGTTGCCTCAGACGCATTAGCGAACCTCGCCTCTGGTGGGGTCACCGGCGGTGCGCTAGTGATCGTCGGCGAGGACTACGGCGAAGGTTCGTCGATCATGCAAGAGCGCACCCACGCGTTTGCCATGAAATCGCAGATCTGGTTACTTGATCCGCGTCCGAATCTCGAAAGCATCGTATCGATGGTTGAACACGGCTTCGCGCTGTCGGAAGCGAGTCGCACGCCAGTCATGCTGGAACTTCGAGTTCGTGCTTGCCATTTACACGGACGTTTTGTCGCGAGTAGCAATCGTGCACCAAGCCCGAATCTGCGCGACGCCATGGAGAATCCCGTGCGCGATACGAGCCGCATCGTACTGCCGCCCGCGAGTTTCGCTCACGAACATGAGAAAGTGAATGAGCGCTGGCCAGCCGCAGTGGCATACATTAAATCGCATCAGCTTAATGAAGTCATGGAAGGGGATATCGAAGATATCGGTATCATCCTGCAAGGCGGAATGTTTAACGGCGCTTCGCGTGCGCTCGAGATTCTGGGCTTGGCTGATAGTTTTGGGGCAGGCCGAATTTCGACTTATGTCATGAACGTTACTTATCCGCTGATCGAAGACGAACTGACGGCGTTTTGTGCCAATAAAAAAGCCGTATTACTTATCGAAGAAGGACAACCGGAATATATTGAGCAAACACTAAACACAGTGTTGCGGCACGCCGACCTAAACACACGCGTGCACGGCAAAGACGTGTTGCCAAAGGCCGGCGAGTACACCGGCGATGTGTTGCTTGCCGGGATCCGAAAATTTCTAAATCTCGAAGCAAATCATTTACTGGATACGAGTATCGCGGCGCGCGATCAGACGCTCGCGACGAGTCAGGCGCTCGGCAGCGGCCTCGCGAATTCCATCCCGCCGCGGCCGCCCGGTTTTTGTACGGGTTGCCCTGAACGTCCGGTTTTCACCGCGATGAAATTGCTCCAACGTGAGCTGGGTGAGTTCCACGTTTCATGTGACATCGGTTGTCATCTGTTTTCGATCTTGCCACCTTTCAATATCGGTAACACGACAATGGGTTACGGCCTCGGCGCCGCTGGCGGCGCGGCGTTCAACGTGAAGTCGAACCAGCGCACGATCAGTGTGATGGGAGACGGCGGTTTTTGGCATAACGGTTTAACCAGTGGCATCGGCAACGCCGTGTTCAATGAAAACGACAATGTCATTGTGATTGTTGATAACGGCTACGCCGCGGCGACAGGCGGGCAAGATATTTTATCTTCGCTTGGTGATCATCCTTTGCGCAGCACGAAAAACCCGATCGCTAAAGCCGTAAAAGGCGTTGGTGCGAAGTGGGTGAAAACTGTCCACACCTACGATCTTGCCAAGATGACCCGATCTTTGCGCACTGCAATGACAACGAAGGCTGCGGGACCGAAGGTGATCGTCGCGCGCTCCGAGTGCATGTTAAATCGGCAACGACGCGAGAAACCAATTTTCAATACGCAACGGCGCGAAGGTAAGCGAGTCGTCAAAGAACGCTTCGGCGTCGATCCTGAAACCTGTACCGGTGACCATTCGTGCATTCGCTTATCTGGCTGCCCTTCGCTCACGATTAAGGACAATCCTGATCCATTGCGCAGCGATCCCGTGGCGTTCGTCGACAATACGTGCGTCGGCTGCGGTGTGTGCGGAGAAATTGCGCATGCAGCGGTGCTTTGTCCATCGTTCTATCGCGCCGAGGTGATTTACAACCCATCAAAATGGGATCGATTTATCGAGCGAGTCCGTTCGCGCGTCATTCGCTACCTTCAAGCGCGACGCGCGCGACAACTCGCGCGTTATGCGTGCTGATTGATTGCGTGATCGAAGACACTCGCCAGCGGATCACGATCGCGATCGCCGCCATTGGAGGTCAAGGCGGCGCGGTACTCGCGGATTGGCTAGTCGATATCGGTGAATCGAATGGCTACTTTGTGCAGTCAACGTCCGTACCCGGTGTTGCGCAGCGCACGGGAACAACGATTTACTATCTTGAGATGTTTCCCGAAGTAGAAGGCTTAGGCACACCGGTAATGGCCTTAATGCCGGTCGCGGGCGATGTCGATATCGTCGTCGCCGCTGAACTTGCCGAAGCCGGGCGTGCTGTGCAACGCGGCATCGTCACACCTGATCGAACAACGCTCATTGCCTCAGATCACCGCTACTATGCGCTGAGCGAGAAAAGCGCTCTCGGCGATGGCCGCGTTTCGTCCGTGGAAATCAAACAAGCGATCAGCGACGCTTCGAAACGTCTTATCTGCTTCGACATGCAGGCGTTAGCCGAGACGCACAATACGGTGATCAGTGCGACTCTATTCGGCGCCTTGGCTGGTAGCGCACGATTGCCATTCGCGCCGGAGCACTTTGAAGCCGCGATTACTGCGAGCGGAAAATCTGTCGCGAACAATCTTTCCGCGTTCAGATCCGCGTACGCTATTGCACAAGGAAGAGATGCGACACCAATCGCAGAGAGTCGTGTTGCTTGGCCGCAAGATGCCACGGATCCAGAAGTAAGCGCGCTGCTGGATCGGGTTGCGACTGAGATCATGCCGCAAGCGAGTGAGATCGTATTAATCGGCGTGCGCCGACTCATTGATTATCAAGACCCGACCTATGCGACGAGCTACCTCGATCGTGTTGTAGCGATCCAGAAATGCGACCGTGAAGACGACCGACGCCTGACCCGAACGGTAGCTCAACATCTCGCGCTGTGGATGAGCTATGAAGACAGTATCCGCGTCGCCGATCTCAAAATACGCCGGGAACGATTCGATCGGACGCGCGCTGAAGTGCTCGCCAGTGAGGATGAAATCGTCTATCTCACGGAATTTATGCACCCCAGAGTCGAAGAAGTCGCCGATACCTTACCCGTGTCACTTGGTCGTTGGTTAGTGAACACCGAATGGGCGCGGCAGTTTCTCTCACAATTTGTGCTCCGCGAGCACAAAATTCATTCGTCGAAACTTGGCGGCTATTTGCTCCTGTATGGCATCGCTTCATTGCAACGATTTCGCCGTCGCACTTTGCGCTTCGCAATAGAAAATGACCGGATACAGCAGTGGCTGCAACGAATTAGCACATTGGCTGGCCAGCATTACGATCTGGCAGTGGAAGTTACCTTGTGTCAAAACCTGATTAAAGGTTACGGCGATACGCACGCGCGTGGAGTCCGAAATTTCGCGCTCATCATGGACTCACTTAATGGTATGAACATTAGCCCAAGCACGGCGAGTGAAATTGCGAAATTAAGGACCGCCGCGCTCGCGGACGAAAACGGCGATCAACTGCGTAACGCACTGCGCGTAGTCGCATAGAATCTAGGTGTACGTCTAAGCAATCTAGCACACGGCTCTACACAGGATCCGGACTTTCCTCGCCGACCGACGCTCGTGAGAGTAACGGTTCTGAATACAAGCGAAGCATGTCACCTCGCCCGCGAAGCAGGCGTGCTGCGCCGCATTGGAAGCAGAACAGGTCTTCAGTGTCGCTCTCCTATCTACAAGCCACACTTCTCGTAACGGTCGCCATTGGCGCCGAAAATGCTCACCAATTTCAGTCTGAATTGAGAACAGTCGATCAACATGCATTGGCCGCCTAGAGACATTTCACTTTGTGGAACACGGTTGTCTTGCTCATTGGCGAGAAATTCCCCGTCTCCCAGCAAATCATTGTTGACCCTGCGCGACATGCCCGCACCGTAAGTGTGAGATGAGTTAGCACGCCTAAATAATCCCGTTGAGCTCTCTCGGATCGCGGCCCCGTGCGATCGGACATTAATCTGCGACGACGAAACATGTTCCGATTGTTCGCCGAAAGCTAACGTCAGTAATCGAATGGCGGGCTAGTGAATGAAATTTCTGACCCGCGACCCGATCGGCGCGAAGATTCTTCTGTGCACCGCGCGCCGATATACCTATTCACACAGGAGAAACTCACATGCGGATGCAGTATTTGTTTGGCACTGCGATTCTGACCAGCACCATGGCATTATCGAGCCTCGCCGGAACAAACGAGATTTTCGAAGCGAAAACCGCGACTGCAGGAATCGAAGTTACGGCGAATGATGTCTTATCTAATGCACCTGCGTTAACCACGGCGGGGTTCCCTGAACGACATGCCCGATCAATGTCCGCTCGCAAGGTCGGATGTTCGAGCGCAATTTCGTAAAGACAGTGCGCGCGGTGTTGGTACGCAGGATTCGTGCAATGTGGTGAATACGAAAATTCGCGACAGGCTAACCATCAGCGATCCCAGCGTCAAACTCGAGACCAAACCTTTGGCAAGGGCCACTAATTCGTTCCACAATCAAATTTCTTCAAGAAGTCGCGTATTGGGTTCGTGCTAAACGCCGAACACGTGATACGAGTTGTCATTGAGTTGGTCAAATCAAGTGATGAGCTGTCATCGTCGACGGCACACTTTTCGCGAAAAAAAGCGCTATCATCATTCAAACAGTGCCAGCAACGATTAATGGAATTTTGATAACGACGCTTGAGGGAGATATTGGAATGCTAGATCCGGGCCTCAACAGCACCGACCAAGCAGTGCTTGATGCAACGGTTTCTCATATCGAAGATAGGGTCAAAATACTTCGCGACACAGAGCCCTACTTAATTGATATGTCGGCCCGCGAGGCGACCTTATCATCCTATCTCGGCCACACTCTGGACGACAAGATCGCCTTATACGAGATGGCGCGCGACTTGGGGTTTCATGATTTCGGATTATCAAATTTCTTCGCGTTCCCATCGGTATCCGACGGCTTTATGGAATACCTCGTCAACGGCGGGCACTCGCTAGATCCATTCTTCACCACTGTCGCGGTGGAACCATTAGTTGACGACCAACCATTTCCGATGGGCCCCGCGGCAACCCAAACCATGCACTACGGTATACCGAATACCATCTTACTAGTTGAAACCCGGCCCGCGACCTTAGCCGCGATTGGTACCGACAATCAGAAAATGTTGGACGATTTGCGTCGGCACATTCGCGAGTATCGAAGACTGTTGCCATCACGGACCGCGCGTCGCGGCCGTATTTATGTACGCCTCGCAGATCCGTTCGATACATATGATGAAAACCCGACCTATCTCCTACAGATTATTAGAATGCTCGGCGAAGAAGACATTACCGGCATTCTTTTCGAAGATGTAAAAGGCACCAGGTTTCCGTTTGAGACTTATGCTTTAGTTAAGATGATGCGCCACTACCATCCGAAACCACGCAAAATACTGGCGCATCCGCATACCGCGAACGGCACGGAAGACGCTGCCGCTTTGGAGTGTATTCTTGCTGGCGGTGACGGCGTCTGGTCTGGCTTTACGCCACAGGCAGCCCAAGGCGGACACGGCTCTGCACTCATGTTTTTAACGAACCTGATGCGCGCGCGTAACCCTCATGTGAGGCGTCTATTTAATACCGAGAAGTTCCAAGAAGTCGCAGAACGAATGTGGCAGATACATGATCACATCGACATACCACCAAATACGCCAGTGGTCGGTGAACGGGCCTATTTGTATGTGGATAAATACTTCGAGCAAACGGACGACCCGCGCGATCTCGATCCTAAATTGATTGGACGAGAGGCAGGCTATCAAATCATGCCGAGCTGGGCACCAGCTTATGTACTGCAAAGGCGTCTTGCGGAACTTGGGTACGATCACGATATTAGCCACAATTCGGCCTTGCACGGCAAAATGCGCGCGATGATGAATGCAGCACTAAACGAGGGTCGTCAGACGAAGTTTGATTATCCGGAGAATCTCGCCACGTTAGTGGAGCAAGCGCTGGCAGAACTGGGCGATACCACGCCGCCCGCCGACGATTCCGCTAGCGCAAGCGCGTTAACTCAACGCTATCGATAAGTCGTATCCGAAAATCGTCCCATTATTGAGTAGTTAATCCGCCACGTTTCCGCCTACAAGTTGCGGGCTCCCGATTCCAAGAACTAAAAAGGGTTAAACGTAATGATCCTCTATGCAATCCCAATCAGCACCTACAGCGCCAAAGTAAGAATTGCGCTCGAGACGAAACGACTCGACTATCGTATGGAGCCACCTCCCGGCGGTTACAGCACACCAGAGTATATGCAGCTCGTGCCATTAGGAACGATCCCCGCATTAGTCGATGGTGATTTCTGTTGCAGCGAATCCGATGTATTGATCGAGTATCTCGACGAAACTCATCCGGAACCGGCACTTCTCTACGGATCACCAGCTCAACGAGCGCAGCAACGTTTCGTGGCGCGTTACCACGACATTTGGCTTGAACCTCATTTACGTCGCACGTTTGCGCACGTTGATCCTGCGACCCGCGACGAAGCCGAACTGAACGGCCACTTGGATAAATTCCAAGACCGCATCGACAAGATTGAGTCACTAATCGACCCAAGTCCGTATCTATGCGGTAACAAAATAAGCATCGCGGATTGTGCGTTTCCTGCGACGTTTACGCTTGCCGAATTGCTTTTGTCGGTCTTCGATCGAGAACTCCGGTTCGGTCCGAAAGTCCGGGCGTGGCGCGACGTTGTTTATCGTCACCCGGCCGTAAAGAAGGTAACGGACGAAAGTCGCGCAGCGACTTTGGACTGGATGAATAGCGGCGGCGGCTGAATTCCGTCTGCCAAAGGCCCCCGCTGCAAGCCCCCCAGTTCGCTACATTTAGTGGCGCGACCTTCGGGTGCTAACTCTATTTTTACAACCCAACAGGCGCTACCTTATGACCAAGATCGCAATCGTCTACTTCAGTAGTTTCAAAGGCAACACGGAGTCGCTTGCTCATGCAGTAAAACGCGGCGCGGAATCCGTTCCGGATACGGAAGTTGCTTTGATCCATACTAAAGATGTCGATAAGCACTGGCAGACCTTACATGACGCCGATGCGATCATATTTGGCACACCGACCTACATCGGAAGCGTCGCGGCGAAGTTCAAGGAATTTATTGAAAGACTCGCAGGCGAAGTCTGGTTGAAACGCTTGTGGATGAACAAAATCTCTGGCGGCTTTACGGTCTCTGCGGGGCGCAGCGGCGATAAACTAGCCTGCCTGCAGCAACTCGTCACATTTGCGAGCCAAATGGGCATGATCTGGGTTCCGATGCGCATCACCGGCGGCAATTATTCAAGTCAAGGTAGCGAACAAGATCTGAACCGCATGGCTGGCTATCTCGGCGTGATGGCGCAAGCGAATATCGATGAACCCGCAGAACTCGCGCCACCTGCTAGTGACATCGCCACGGCCGAATTACATGGCAATCATATTGCGAACGTGGCACGCCAGTTTAGGCACGGTCGCCAGGCCCTGCCCGCCGTATATGATGAGTATGCGAACCAGACTCCTGATGGGTCCGGCTCACCGTTGAGTTTGGCGGATTTAATGGCGTGATTTACGCAAGTGCTTAAACAAGTTTCACACACGCCTAAATCTGTACCTGGGGGTGAGTGAGGGCTGCGGGAGCCAGCACATCAAGAGTCGAAATAACGGCGAGGATCCGAGCAAAAAAAGGGCCGCTTTCGCGGCCCTTTCAATGTGTAGTCTACTGACCTACGGATAAATTAAGTGATTAGCTTAACGACCCTCGGTTAGATAGTTCACGTCCATCGTCCGTTTAACTTTCTTGAACTCTGGGAACGGGTAGCTGTTACCGAAACAAGGTACCAATGTGCCACGACCGTTCTGATGATCGATCACGTTGATACTTTGGAAGCTCGGTACGCGTACGCCTGGAGGTGTCGGCTTGCCGCCGTATGATTCCTCGGTTGCGCTGTAACCTGGATCTTCGGTCCAGTTTTTCGACATCTGCCAGGTTTTCCACAATTCACCGGCTTTATCGAACGCATTGGCAAAAAAGCTCATGCCCGTTTGCTTTTCGTTATACAGGAACTTCTCAGAATACGGATGACCTGAATCGACCGGGATCTGGTTGAGTACCCAGTAATCGCGGAGCTGCCAATCGTCTAACATCGACCAACCATTCGGTCCGTAGTAGACCGCGGTGACGTTGCGCGAAGCATTGATCGCCAGGATCCTGGCGTCACCCATGTGAACCCACTTATGCTCCATCGGACGACCGTTAAATCCGTAGAAATCTTCTAGGGTGTGGTCGGTACCTAACAACGAATCCGATTTCACTTCCACCGAGATTCGACGCACTCTGCGCAGGCTTGGAATATAAGCCCACGAGTCATCCGCTTTACGCGGATCGTCGTAGCGCAAAATCAAGAACGCGGTACCGGCGATATCGAATGGGGAAACGAAGCCAGTGTATTCACGGAAGTTGGTATTCTTCGCGAACCCTTGGCCGTTGTTAAATTTATAATCAGACTCAGGTAAGTCCGAGCGGTGTGACATGAGTACTCTTTGGTATGGTCCGCGCAATAAGCGTTCGAAACTGCCGCCGCCAAGATAATTCTGCTTGAATTTTCCGCCATCCGCGTTTACTGCTTCGTGGTTTTCGTGCGACCCACCTGGGCGAACCCAAACCCACTGCACGTCCGCGACGCTAACACCGGCATGTTGCCATCTGAACATGTAGTTCCAGATCGCGCGCCAACCGTCTTCGGCGCTACCAGCAACAAATTTCTCTGGATCGAACGGCCGACCGGCTGTGTAATTTTCAAGTGCGCCGTCGGCTGCGAGGCTTGCTTGTCCGGCGAATTTTTTCGTCACCTCGATATAATCAGCGCGCGGGCTTAAATCAGTCGGCGCTACAATCTTCATTTCCATTCCTTCAAAGATCAGCGAATCTTGCTGTTCTTTCGGAATGAATGGTCGAATCAAATCCGAATTCTCAAACGTAATAGTGTCGCCAGCCGCAAACTGTGGTGTGGCTGCCTGGTTTTCTTTTAGCCAGGCCAAATGGTCGTCGCGCGTATAAGCACTACCGAGTATTGGCTGTGCTGCCAATAGTACCGCGAGTGCGTATTGCATCGATTTCAACATCGTTACTTCTCCCGAATTATTTATTTCACGCGCGAGGGTACACGAGCTTATGTGAAGATTTCGTCAACAGAGCAGAATCCCCCCGTTCGGGCCTTGGCGCTAGGGTTCTACAGTAGGGACGCGGGCGGCAACACGATCATCATTCGCGGTCGGTCTTAAGTTAGCAAGATGGACGCATTATGTTGCGTCGCAATAAGTGATTATCTGTCCGGCAGACGCGAACACCCTTGCAGGTTAGCAAACGAGCATCGAGATCCCGGTCGAAGTCCACGACCGACGTGTCCGTAGTCGAGGAGGCTGTTGCTGTCGCCTTGTCATTCGAAGTCGCGACTACAGAATCAGAAAATCTCAATCGTTCGAACGTCGTTACCGTTGCGCCACGACGCACAATCGTCGAGCGCAGATTAGTTTTTAAGTCGCCACCCGCAGCCGACATAAAGCGCTAAACACAAAATCAACGTAGCCAGCCAAGGCGCATCTAAACCTAGTAATTCCCCACCGACGAACGGGCCAAATATACCCACTGTTAAGGTGATGAGCGCGGTGGTTGGGCCGCCAATCTTTGTGTAGAGACCAACAACGACAATCACCACGAGTCCCGCCGTCCCGATCGAGTCTGCGAATATCACGAGCTCCAAGATCCGCTCTCCTAGTATCGCAATTAGCCACGCGACCGCCCCCGCAACGACCACCATGGCACGATTAAGCAAAAGTCGTTTCTTTTCAGCAAAATCGCCGAACGCTGGTACGAGTATGTTGTGCGAGAGTAACGCCGAGACCGTAAGCAAGCCACTATCGATCGTCGATAGAATCGCCGACACCAACGCGCCCATAAAAATCATAGACAACCACGGCGTGAGTAATTGCGCAGCCAGCATTGGTAGAAAGTTATCGCCACTGCCTAAGGTCACACCGAGTTGCGGCGCGGCGAGGGCAATTGTGACTGGTAACACGCCAATCGTGAGGTAAAAAACGGAAGCAAGAAAGCACGCTTGGCGGGCGACCCGCGGCGTTCGCGCTGCAAGAATCCGCGCTAGCGCGACTTGACTCACGAGCGAACCCAGAATGGGAATCGCCCACAGCTCAAGCCTCGCGAAAGAACTTTCGCCACTCGGCACGAGTCTTAATTGCTCGGGCGCAATGTTGGTATAAAGCGCCCCGAGTCCGCCAGCTAATTGAACCACGGTCACGAATAAGATCACGATACCGATGATTACTACCGAACCTTGGATCGCATCCGTCCAAATATCGCCAAGCAAGCCACCGAGGCTCGTATAAATCACGACGAATATCGCGGCAAGTGTGATACCAAGGGTGAGATCGATACCGATCATTGCTTCTAGAATATTGCCGAAGGCAAGCAGTTGTGCGCCTGCCCATGTCACCACGCTGGGAATTAGGATGAGCGAACCGAGCCATTCGATTCGTCGCCCGAAACGCGCCGCGAGGAAATCTCCGATGGTGAGATAGCCGCGCTCACGCATCTTAAACGCAAGCAACACCCCCATCAGCAATAAGGTCAGCGCATAGCCGAATGGATCGGCCCTGGCACCTGATAGTCCTTGCTCGGCGACCATCGCGCTAGAGCCCATCATGGTCTCCGCGCCAAACCACGTAGCGAACAGCGATAAAGCAACCAGCGGTAAACCTAACGACTGTCCGGCGACAAGGAAGTCACCTTCCGTTGCAACCCGACGCGAGGCCCACACTGAAATTCCGAGCTGCAACAGCAGCCAGGCACCTAAAGCTAGTGCAACCGGTGTATTCAAGGTTGTAAATTTCTGCGTAAGTTAAAGAATTGAACGGATCAGTGCGTGTGAATTTTTCAGCCCTTGCGACAAATGGTATCGGGACTAGGTAGAACCATGTCCGGTGTAACGCAACACATCCGATGCCATTTCGAACCAGCTAGTGTAATTGTAGTGTCCGTCCGAGCGTAGGTCATTATATCCGGGGCGGCACTCTGCGGACCCGGTACCCGATGAATCCACACGACGAAGGTCGCGATCATATCGTGTGCGGCATTCATAAGCTGGTAGCGATGACTGCGCTTAGCCTATTCAAGCCTCGACTCTCCAGCTCACGCTGCCTACCATGTGCAGAAGATGCAACTCTGGGGAATGCACATGCCACTGATATTGAACAAACAGTATCTAAATTTATTTATATGGGGCTTGTTGGTGCTGGTGACCTGCTGCGCCGACGCAACGCAGGATTACCTATCCGGGGTGGTCCGCTCTGGGACCGGTGATCCTGAAGCTGGCGTATGGGTGATCGCGGCAACGCAAACGCTGGGTACTCCCTATCGCAAAATTGTCGTCACGGACGAGCAGGGTCAGTTCGCTGTTCCCGAACTACCTGATGCCAGTTACACCGTTTGGGTCCGCGGTTACGGGCTAGTGGACTCTGAGCCGGTCAAAGCAGTGCCAGGTGCACCGTTACAATTGAACGTCAAGCGCGCCACAGACCCGGTGCAAGCTGCGCTAGTTTATCCCGCAAGTTATTGGCTTTCGCTGTTCGAGCCACCGCCGGCAAGCGCATTCGGCGGAGCATCGGCAGCCGCCGACAGTGATGTATTCACGGGTGTTCGCAATGCGGCGGCAACCGATCCATTCGACTCGTCTCGCCAGTGGTTAGCGCAGTTCAAACTCGATTGCGTGCTGTGTCATCAACTTGGCTCGGCCGTCACGCGCTTGCCGACGGCAGCGAGTTTTGATCATGGTTTTCTTAAAGCCGCAGCGATGAAATATTTTGCCGATCGACTAGGACAACCACGGCTAGTGGATTCGCTCGCCGCATGGGGTGAAGGGATCCGCAATGGGGACGCGCCTGACGCGCCGCCACGGCCCTTTGGTATAGAACGTAATATCGTGATCACGCAATGGGCCTGGGGCGATAACTACACTTACGCACACGATGAAATCGTATCGGATAAGCGCGACCCGACAGTCAACGCGGGCGGGCCAGTCTATGGGATCGATCTGGCTAACGACTATCTGCTTATCGTCGATCCGAACAAGCACACTACCACACGCTTGAAAGTTCCGACCCGCGATGGGTTCGCGACAGACTGGTGTGCACAAACCTATAAATCCATGGACGGCGACGACGTCGTCCCCTTCGGGTTCGGTACGCTCGGCTGCCCGTGGCCGGGCGGGCTGTCCGCGCATGCGGGTAGTTATCAAAATCCAGCGAACCCGCATAATCCAATGATGGATGCGCAAGGTCGCGTTTGGTTAACAACCCAAATCCGTCGCCAGTGGGCAGCTGATGCGCCAGATTTTTGCAAACAGGATCCACTCATCGCAAATTATCGCCACCACCGTCAGCTCGGATACTACGACCCCGCTAGCAACGAGTTCGAACTCGTTGATACATGCTACGGCACACATCATTTGCAGTTCGACGATAAAGGCGTTTTGTGGACTAGTGGTGACGACTACCTCATTGGTTGGTTTGATCCGGCTAAATACGACCCGAAGAACCCAACGACGCTAGAAGCCGCGCACGGTTACTCCGAAGTGCGCATTGATACCAATGGCGACCGCGAACCCGATGCGCCGCTCGTCGGGTTTCACTACGGGGTGATCCCGAATCCAGTCGACCACAGCGTGTGGAGCGCGGTGACGCCAGGGATCACGAGTCCGGCCGGCGAGCCAGGCTATATATTGCGCTACGATCCGGTAAAGGATCGCCACGAAGCTTACGCACCACGCAGTCCTGGCATGGGGCCACGCGGAATCGATGTCGATACACAAGGAAAAATTTGGACAGCACTCGCCGGCAGCGGCCAGCTCGCTAAATTTGATCGCAGCCTATGCAAACAAACCTGGGGTAGTGGTCAACAATGTGCAGAAGGCTGGACGTATTGGCGGATCCCCGCGCCCATCTTCAAAGGCTACGATCCGACGCTCGTCGAAGGATCGACCGACATGCATTATTACCTGTGGGTTGATCAATTCGATACCTTGGGTTTGGGTCGAGACGTCGTCGTTGTAAACGGCACGAACTCCGATTCGCTGATCGCGTTTTTGCCCACCACTGAGAAGTTTGTCGTTATCCGTGTGCCCTATCCGCTTAACACTTACACGCGCGGGCTTGATGGTCGAATCGATGATCCGAGCACTGGCTGGAAGGGACGTGGACTATGGTTTACGAATGGACTCGATCCAATCATTCATTCAGAACAGCAACGTTCCTATGTGGCAAAAATCCAGATCCGCCCTAACCCGCTCGCCCATTAACGTTCGGCAATTTCACGAGGTCGGAGCGCGCCAGTTTTCATTTTACGCACGGATGTCGTCCCCGACGCTCGATTGCTCGGCGTCGGCGCAACTTATTTGCGCAACGAACTCGCCGGGTGTGGCCAAGAATCTCCAAGCTGAGTTGCCAACCAACTCGCTAGCGCCGCGTTCACTGCGCGCGGTTGTTCCTGAGCCATCCAATGACCGCTTTCGACAATCACTTCGGTCAGATTTTTGCAGCGCTTGCGCATCGGTTCGGCGAGTCGCGACTCAACCGTTTCGCAGACGTAGTCGTAGCGACCGTGCAAAAACAATACTGGCAATTCAAGATTCTCTGGCGCGTCGGCCACGAAGGCTGAATTTGATTCGGTATTCATGTAGTACGAATCCGGACCAAAGAACGAGTTTTTGCTGAGGCTTCGCGCGTAGGTTTGCAGATCCTCTTCGCTCACCACATCACTATCTCTCGGCAAATCTGGCGCCGCATTAAGTGGACCGAACCATCCACCATTGCGCCGGACACTGGCCGTCATCGCGGGTGTACCAGCGGCTGCCGGATCGCCCTTGCGCAGCAATAGCTTCATTGTGAGATACGGATCGGCGTCGAAAACCTTGGTCGCGCGTTCAAAATTTTCTAGGTAATAAACCATATAGTCCCACTGACCATAAGGGTATTCAGCTTGCGGATAAATATTACGATCGACCAAGGCCAACATACCCCCGGGGCCGTCGTTAACAGAAAAATAAGGCACACAGAGGCTTGCCACTCCGTGACAGCGATCGGGATAGAGACGCGCGATGTTCCAAACCGTCGGACTGCCCCAGTCGTGGCCTACCCACACCGCACGATCACGCCCATGGGAATCGAGTAGTTCAAGCATGTCAGTGACGACTTCGCGTTGCGCATAGGCATCGTGTGTATCGTAATTCGACGATTGCCCGTAACCTCGCATATCCGGCGCAATCACACGAAAACCGAGATCACCAAACACGGGTAACTGATGACGCCAACTCAATGACAATTCCGGCCAACCATGCACGAAAATGATCAACGGTCCATCGGCCGGACCGGCCGCAAGATAATGAGTCGTGTGTCGAGAAGTGCTTACTGATCCGGATTCGATTTTCGCGTTTGCCATGATGATTCTTCCAGTTCCCTACGGAGTGAATTCGTTCCGCGCCGATAGTAGCGCAATTAATTGCTCATCATCTATCGTCGTAACGAATTTTTCGCTTCAATCGTTAAAGGTCGAAAGCGCTCTCAAAGTCGACTGGTTTGAGATTCTCGAATTCGTCGAAGCTACTTAAAGCCTGCCGCATGTCATCAGGGATGACAGCGGATGCCAAACTGCCATCTTCGTTGATCCGGGCGTAAACGCGTGTGCCAAGCCCTTCGCAAACAGAGGCACCGCTCATCGCGTTCACGCAACGTGTCTTCCAATGCAAAGTACTCGTGCCCATTTTCTGTAGTTTGATAATACTTAATACGGAATCGCCGTAAGCAGCCGGGCCAATAAAACGGAAGTGCACTTCGCCCATCACGAAAGTCGTTCGATTGTTCGCGATCATCGCATCGATAGGGTAACCAATGCGCCGAAACAGCTCGTGCTCGGTATCGTTAAACCACGACAACATACGTGGGTAATACACTAAACCGAACGGGTCGGACTCGCCCCAATTTACGGTCAATTCGCGCCAGTACATCATCATAAATATTGTTGCTCAGAAATTATTCGGGGATTACCGCGGTGGCCTCTATTTCGACTTTGGCGCGATCTTCGACGAGCGCGACCACTTGTACCAAAGCCATCACCGGGAAATGGTAGCCCATGACTGATCGGTATGCCGCGCCGATTGCTTTTGCGTTGGCCAAATATTCTTGCTTATCGGTAACGTACCAAGTCAACCGTACGACGTGTTCGGGGCCGGCGTGCGCCTCGGCTAGGACTGCGACAATGTTTTGCAGGGCTTGACGGGTTTGTTCGCCGAGTTCATCACTGACGAACTCGCCGGCTTCGTTCCACCCGATCATGCCGCCGACAAAAATCTGTCGCCCTGTGGCAACAATGCCATTGGAATAACCTTTTGGTTGTAGCCAACCCGCCGGTTGCAGAAATTGAAGATTAGAGGCTCTCAACAGTTTTGCAGACGCCATAGTTTTGATCTCTTATTTGATCGGATATTTAAGCATTGAACTAGCACGCAATACCTAGGTGAGACTCATGAATTTTCTCGGCGTAGGGAGCAACGTCCGATCCGGCTATCAGACTGACGCAGTAGCGACGCAGTTTTATTTTAACTTGTATTGTTTCAAGATTAAAATATTTACTCTACTATCGATTCAATTAAATTAATTTTCGGAACATTGCGATGAACGACGACACGAACTCTGGCGCACTAATCAGCGGCCGCCACGCCGTCGTCACTGGCGGCGCACGTGGCATCGGTGCAGCAGTAGCAGAAACACTCAGTACCATGGGCACGAAATTAACGCTCATGGGCCGAGACGAACGCGCATTGAGTGAAGCGATTGAGAGACTGCCAGGTAGCGCCTACCAGCTTGTCGATGTGACAAACGCAGCCTCAGTTAACGCAGCATTCGCTGCGGCTGCGGACCAATTCGGACCCGTTGAAGTCCTAATCAATAACGCGGGTGCTGCTGAGAGCGCGCCATTTGAGAAAACGACCGAGGCGCTTTGGGACCGCATGCTGGCGGTTAACTTGACCGGGCAGTTTTTATGTCAACAACAAGTACTGCTTGCCATGCGCGCCGCACACTGGGGACGTATCATCAATATCGTCAGCACCGCAGGCTTGATTGGTTATGCTTACGTCACCGCGTATTGCGCCGCGAAGCACGGCGCCATCGGGCTTACCCGCGCGCTTGCACTTGAAACAGCGCGTTCCGGTATTACGGTAAACGCCATCTGTCCTGGATTTACCGAAACGGACCTACTCGAAGATTCCATTCAAAACATTATCTCGACAACGGGTCGAACCCGCGAAGAAGCAGAGAAATCACTCAAGGCCGTAAACCCGCAACGGCGCTTCATTCAACCTTCGGAAATCGCCGCAACCGTTGCTTGGTTGTGCTCGCCTGGCGCCAACAGCGTAACGGGTCAGTCGATCGCAATCGCAGGTGGGGAAGTTATGTGAATGCGAAAAAAACCAGCGGCATCAGTAAATCACCAACGACGCGTGGTAAACAATCCTTGCGATTATGGCTACGGCTGCTGGCCTGTGAGAACTTAGTCGAACAATACGTGCGCACGCAACTACGTACGCGTTTTGACATTACGCTACCGCAGTTCGACGTGCTTGCGGAACTTGAAAATGCCGGCGAAGCATTAACGATGTCTCAGCTATCGGACAAATTGATGGTCTCCAACGGCAACGTTACCGGTGTTATCGATCGACTCGAGCGCGACGGACACGTGCGCCGAGAACCCTCGGCCACTGATCGCCGGGTTCAGTTTATCGCGCTAACTGATCGGGGCATCGAATCGTTTAGAGAAATGGCTGACGCCCACGAGCAATGGATCAGCCAGCTCTTTGGTCAACTAAATACCACGGATATTAAAGCGCTACTTGACGCTCTAGAACGCGCGAAAATTTCCATTAGCGCAAATTTGTGAACGACTTTATTGCCGCTCGCCTTTGCGGTGCGGCCGGGAGCCCGGCTAATTAGCAGGGGCCGGTTGCGCAGCGTTAGTGCTGTTTTGCATCAGCGCGGGTAGCTTGAAGTTGCTCACAGAGCATCTTCGCCCCGTCGAGCAGACGTGGCGTGTGCCGTTGCAATAAATCGGGCGGCACAAAATAAAGCTGTTGGTTGCGAACGGCTTTAAGCGTTGGCCAAGCTTTCCACATATCCAACCAATCTGGACGCGCATCTGCCATGCCGCTCGCCACGATCGCGTCGGGATCAAGTCGCAGGACGGATTCGACATTGATTCGAGGTGCGATCGGAATCGCGTCTGCGAATACATTGCGACCGCCACATAATTCGATTACGGCCGAAATCAAGTGCTCGCCATTCATCGTGATTAGCGGTTGATTCCAGACTTGATAAAACACCCTGACGGGTTCGCGATCGGCAAACGTCCTAAGCAATTGAGTGTAGGTTTGCATAAATTCTTCGGCGGCGGCGTCACCCCGAGCAGCATGTCCAGACAACAGCCCAAAGTCTCGAAGGGAACGGGCAACATCTGGTAATTTCTTTGGTTCGTTCGCGTAAACCGTGAGTCCAAGTTCCCGCAGCCGCGAAATCAGATGAGCGCCGTTGCCGCTATGCCACGCCAATACCAGATCAGGCTTGAGTGCGATTAGGGCTTCGTGGCTTACCGATTTTGATGCCCCGACTTGCGCAATGCGGGAGGCCGCTGGCGGATAGTCGCTATGCTCGACGACACCAACAATTTGGCTGCCGGCGCCTGCGGCGAATAACAATTCAGTTAAATGCGGTGCGAGGCTTACGATCCTCTGCGCAGGCGCGTTAAGGGTGATCCGCGTGCCTCGATCATCGATAACTGAAAGTTCTGCGACGCTCAGCTGTGTCATCAACATCGTCAAAAATAAGCCGCCAATTCGAACGAACACGCGATCAGACCTTCTGCGATTTACGGTGACGCTTCGAACCATTAAGGTCTGCCGAACTGGTTGCGCTTTAAGCACTGGCGTTCGACTTGTCACAGCAGCGCCATGGGATTGCCCGTTCGTGGATGATTAATGATCGCGACGTCGACATCGAACACCTGATTGATTACGGACGTTTGCATGACGTGCGCAGGGCAATCTGCTGCCGCGATCCGTCCATCCTTCATTAATACCATGCGGTCGGCAAGTTGGGCTGCGAGATTGAGATCGTGCATGACGACAAGGATCCCGACGCCATCTGCAGCAAAGCGACGTAAAATCTTTACCATCATTTGCTGATGTGCGAGATCGAACGACGAAGTAGGTTCGTCAAGCAGTAGGTAGCGCGATTGTTGCGGCTGCGGTGTCCAAATTTGCGCCAGTATTCTCGCCAGCTGGACCCGCTGCTTCTCCCCGCCCGATAGTTCGGGATAAAGCCTTGACGCCAAATGATCGGCATCAACCAGACTCAAGGCTGCACGCGTAATCTCACGATCGATTTGTCGGCCAGTGGCATGCGGTGTGCGCCCGAGCGCGACGACTTCCGCAGCACTAAATGCGAAATTCAAGGTCGAGTATTGCGGCATCACCGCAATGGTTCGCGCGAGCGCTTGGATCGAATAAGCCGACGTTAGTTGGCCATCTAGACGAACTTGTCCCACGCTCGGTGCCCATTGGCCGCAAAGGATCCGCAGGAGACTTGATTTTCCCGCGCCGTTCGGACCTAGTACCGTAACGATTTTCCCGGGTTCGATGTCAATGTCGACGCGCGAGATTATTTCCGCGCGTGCGAATTGTAGAGAAATCTGACTTGCACTCAGGCTCACAATGACGAACTCATCGCGCGCTGCTGCCAGAGCAAGGAAAAGAACACAGGCGCCCCGAGTAATGCGGTCAATATCCCGGTAGGCAGTTCTGCAGGTGAGACGATCACACGCGCTAGACTGTCTGCGAGCACTAGCAAAATCGCCCCGGCTAGTGCCGAGCCCGGGATCACATAACGATGATCGGGTCCCACGAGTAAGCGCAAGACATGCGGAATAACTAAGCCGACAAACGCGATGACCCCGGCCAGTGCGACGGCGCTGCCAACACCGACGGCGGTTAGAACGATCAGTCGGCGCTTCAATCGTTCGACGTCGATGCCGAGGTGGCGCGCCTCAGATTCTCCGAGCAATAACGCATTTAAGCCCGCACTACAACGTGGCAACACGGCAATTAATACGCTGGCTACAACGAACGCGATCGTTACTCTGTACCAATTCGCGCCGTCGAGACTACCCATTTGCCACAGGCTTATGCGACGCAGCATGTCGTTGTCGGCAAAGTAACTAAATAAATTATTCAACGCGCCAGCGACTGCACTGATCGCGATGCCTGCAAGCAACATCGTGGCAACGGCAGTGCCTGAGGCCGACGTTGCGATTCGATAGACAATCACCACCGCGATCAAACCACCGACACTTGCGCCGAACGCGACTAAGGGTAGCCCAGCAGCTGCAGATTCGAGCCAGCCGCCGCCGAGCACGATGACACAACTCGCCCCCGCCGACGCGCCACTCGTCACGCCGATAAGCGAGGGATCCGCTAAAGAATTTCGAAACAAACCCTGCATCGCTGCACCACACACCGCTAGGTTGATGCCAATAAAGCAACCGAGCAGTAAACGAGGTAAGCGAATTGAGGACAAGATGAGGAAGTCTTGCTCACGCAAGCTTGCGCCAGGGTCGAAAATAATCGCAGGCCAATCGAGCGGCGAGATAAACACGGGGCCACTCATCAGAGCAATGAGTAACGCGAACGGCAACGCGATTGCGAGGCCGAGCAAGAGGCTGCGCGGTCGATACCGACGATGACCAGCTAGCATGGACGATTAATCATACGTGGCTACCTGCTGATGAATCAGGTTTTGCGTTGGAATCCATCGCAGCTACCAATGTCGGTAAAAGCCGATCTAAATCTAGACAGGATTCGATAGCGTCTGCGATCCGTTCGAGATCTCGTTCACGTTGCTCGTTCAAATCAAGCGAACTCGGATCGCTAACCCCTGCCCAACGCAGCACTGCGCGATTTGCGTCACGATGATCCAACACGCCGTGCAGATAAGTACCGATAATCTGTCCATCATCCGACACAGCGCCATCGCATGTACCGTCGTCAAATGTTATTGCTGGCGAACGTAACGCTGCGCCGCGGCTCTGACCGCAATGAATCTCGTAACCCTGCACGTCTGGCTGCAACGGTAGACACGTTAACTTAGCCGCTACGCGCATCAAACGTTTCTCGCGACGAAGCTCCGTTTGTATATCAAGCAGACCGAATCCGACACACGCGCCCGGCGCGCCTTCGACCCCGTGTGGGTCTTCGATGTGAGTCCCTAACATCTGGAATCCCCCACAGATCCCGAGGACCCGTCCACCGTAGCGCAGATGACGCTTCAGCGCCGATTCCCATCCGTTCTGCCGAAGCCAATCAAGATCTGCGCGGACATTCTTACTCCCTGGCAGAATAATTAAGTCAGCAGCCGGGATCGCCTGGTGCGGACCAACGAAACGCACCTCTACCTGTGGATGCCGACGCAAAGTATCGAGATCCGTGTGATTGCTGATCCGCGGCAGCACGGGTACGACGACTTTTATGGTGTTCGGGCCGCTATCTAACGCTTGGGCTTGGTCGATTGAATCTTCTCCGTCGAGATACAGACCATGCCAATAGGGCAGCACACCGAAGACGGGTTTGCCGGTTTCGCGTTCCAGCCAATCGATACCGGGTCGTAACAGCGATTCGTCGCCGCGAAATTTATTGATGGCAAAGCCGCACACTCGCGTGCGCTCGCTCATCGACAAGCACGCCAAAGTACCGATTAAATGCGCAAATACCCCACCTTTGTCGATATCGGCGATTAACACCACGGGACAGTCGATCGCTTCCGCGAAACCCATGTTCGCAAGATCGCCCTCACGCAGATTGATCTCGGCCGGGCTCCCAGCGCCTTCGACCAGGATAAAGTCGTAACGCTTGGCCAAGTTTGTATACGCGCGTAACGCTTCCTGTAACGCCTGCGGCTTAAATTCATGAAACGCGCGCGCATCCATGTTGCCAATCGATCGACCGCGCACGATAACTTGTGCGCCGACGTCGCTGGTCGGCTTAAGTAAGATCAGATTCATGTCGGTCAGAGGCTCGGTTCGACAAGCAATTGCTTGCAGCGCCTGAGCGCGCCCGATCTCACCGCCGTCGACTGTGACAGCACTATTGAGCGCCATATTCTGTGGCTTAAACGGCGCAACATTAATTCCACGTCTTGCCAGAACACGGCCCAGGCCTGCGACCAACGTCGTTTTCCCCGCATCTGAAGTCGTTCCTTGGATCATCAGACAATCAGTCATTACAACTCCACGCGCTCGCAGCGTTAAAACCTACCGACTCGCGATTCCGCTTGTTGAGGGCATCGACGCCAAGGCCCTTTATTGCGCTGCTGGCCGATCAATAGGCGGCGTGCAGGCTAACAAGACCCGTACGTCCGTAGGTGCGGAAAACGTCGCGCGCCGTGGCTAGGTTCAAGGTGTAGTCCTCATCGAAAATGTTGTCGATCCGCGCGGCGATACGAAATTTCTCGTTGAAACGATAATTGATGCCGGCGCCTAGAATAACGAATCCATCGATCTCGATACCCCGGCCGTCATGACGACCGCTTTCTGCTTGCAAGTCCACTGACAGGTCTAGCTGATCGAAACGTCGATTAACGTCCAAGTTGGTGGTGAATTCAGCACGGTCGTCCAGGAATACATCGAGTCGGTCGTCGCGTGCATTGAGATAATTCATATTCGCGCCGAAAAACCAATCAGCGTAGGTATAGGACATTTCCGCTTCGACGCCTTTCAAGGTTGCCTCAGACGTGTTGCCTGCTGTGAATGTTGCGAAATCGAAACCGATCAGATCTTTAACGTCCGTGTAGTACCCGCTGAGCCGCCAAACCACATCTGCATGCTTACCTTTTAGACTCACTTCTACGGTGTCCGATTCTTCCGGTTTGACATTAACGTTGCCGAAGCCGGGGAAAAATAAGTCATTGAAGCTTGGCGCGCGAAACGCAGTGCCGTAGCTAATCACGGCTGCCAAATTTTCGAACACATCGTACTTCAGCGCCACGCTGCCATTCTTTTGATCGCCGTAGGCTTCATTGTCGTCGTAACGCACACTGCCAACTGCCGAGAATTTCCCGTAACGACCTTGCCACTGAAAGAAACCGCCGATGTTGTCGCGCGAGGTTTCGACGAAATCATCCAACGTATCGACCTTGTCGTCGTAGTATTCCACGCCAAGGGTGACCGAATGATCGTCGTGGACTTGGTAATCCGATTGCAGATTGTAGGCCGTGCGACGCGTTGTTACGTCAGAAAAAAATACGGGAGTCACTGCCTCATCGACAAAATGATTTGCGCCAAATCTCACGCGCAATTTTTCGCTCGGGGTATAGGTTAGCTGCAACGCGTTGCTCTCAACCTGAGTATCGGCATCAAACTCCGTGCCGTCGCCGAATAAGTTATCGAACTCGCTATACGCGTCGGTGCGCAAGAAATTAACTTGAGCGTTGAGTTCGTCAATGATTCGATAGCTCGCGGACACATTCAGCGCGAACTCATCAAAGCCATCGCGGTCCGCGTTGCCCCCCGTCTTTATCGATGTGTGGTCGATACCCTGAGAGTTCTCGTAAGCGAACGTCGCGTGAACGTTGCCACGCTCGTTAGCGTCGCTAATTTCAACTGAGTATTCTTGCGTATCATCGGTGCGATAACTCGCATGAATTTTCGGCGTGAGGCGTTGCTGCTTACCTTGTTTGGTGAATATCTGGATGACACCACCGATCGCATCGGCGCCATACAAACCGGATAAAGGACCTTTGACTAGCTCGATGCGCTCGATTGACTCGATCGGAATGCCTTCTAAAGCCGTGGCACCGATTGTTGCACTGCTTGTTCGAACGCCATCGATGAGAATGATCGACTGCGCTGTCGACGCGCCGCGAATGAAGACGCCACTTACTGAGCCACGGCCACCCGAGGCGCGGTAACTCACACCACTCATGCGCCCGAGCAGGCTCGGCAAATCTCTCGGTTGGAGGCGTTCGATGTCTTCTTGCGTGAACACTTGCGAAGACGGCAACGCGTCTTTCAGCGCAAGCGGTTGGCGGGTCGCGGTGACGAGGATTTCATCTTCGTACTCGGCAGCCGCAACGGGCACGGATACAACGGCGACGAGCGCCGACAATAGGACGGTTTGAATTAGCACAATACTCCCCTTCGCCGCACACCCGCGGGCGATCACTGGGTTCGGTTCACAGGGGAGAGATCGCCAATTAAGGAAAACGACCGGTAATTTCGCGCCCCGCGAATCATCGGAATAAAACGACTTGGCCGGTCTCCGGACTCGTGAGCGTTTGTCGAAGCCAAATCGCCTTCCCATGCTTGGTGCACAGTGGCTGATTGATTTAGCGGCTCACTTACCGTTGCGGGGGCAGTGTCGGAATTGTTGCTAGCAGAGTTTAATTGCTTAGCTAACGCACCGGCTTCCCGTTTCACCCTATTGTCGATAGACGCAAGGGAACCAACTCGTTTAATAAGCGCGGCAAGTTAAGGAATCGCTCGCTGAATGTCAACGCAGGACTCACAAGCGCTAAATCAATCAGCAATTTGACGCGACTCCACCAAACTACCCAATGCGCTGGCAAACCACCGACCCATGGGATATCGCCGCCGAAGTTCCAGGGCTTGGTGCAAGTTTGCAGGAAGTTGCTTCGCGCGCGACAAGGAAATCGCTTGACGGCGAGCTGCGATGGCTGCTTTTCAAACGCATATGCCATACTCTTGGGGGGCAATAACCTCATTAACGATATTGCTGGAGAAATTAGGAGGCGCCTATGTCACAGCCAAACTATAAATACGTCCCTAAACAAGTCGATGAGATCGTTATTCGCGCATTCGCGTTTGAATTCGCAGATGATATTGATCCTTTATGGGTGCCGAACAACCCAGTTCGCTCGCACATGTTCAATGGCTTGTCGTTGACTATGCCCTACCTCGAACCATACCTAATCAAGAGCACGCAGAAGGCAATGGCATTCATTGACGAACCTGAACTGTTGAGCGACATGCGTGGTTTCAACGGTCAAGAAGCGCGTCACTATCAATGTCACCGTCGACTCAATGAACTATTGAAATCGAATGGCTATCCGGAACTTGCCAACGTCGAACGCCGCATGGCAGCATCCTTTGAACGTTTATCGAACAGGAGTTTGCGCACGCAGCTTGCCTACAACGCCGGGTTTGAGACCATGACAAATGGATTTACCCATTGGTTGATCAATAAACGGCACAAACTTTTTCATAACGCCTCGCCACACATCACCTCCTTCTGGTTGATGCATATGGTCGAGGAAACGGAACATAAAACCGTCGCGTTTGACGCTTATATGGCCTATAGCGGGAAATACTTGCCGCGCGCGATTGGCGTTTTTCATGGCTCCTTCCACTTAGTCGGATGGGGCTTGATCGGGATGTGGACAGCCTTGAAAAAGGATCGCGCGCTGCGCAATCCGCGCAATGTCATGGGGCTCGTCCGCGAAATTTCCGCGCTGTTGTTCAATGTGGGGCCCTATCTTCTGCGCGCCTTGCTGCCTTGGCATAACCCGCGTTGCGAAGACGATCCGAAATGGATGCTTGATTGGGTCGCAGGTCATGCCAAGTGGCCAGCAGGGGAAGTGTTACCCCTAGTCGACACCAGCAGCCACGACATGCCAGTACCGTTTAGGACCAACGGTTAAGTTTATATCGCTAATTCAAACGCCTTAGGAGGTAGCACGATGGAAAGATTACAACGCATCATGATCGGCAACGGGCTCCTCGTTGTGCTCGTATCGATGCTGTCCGGCTATATGCTGATGTTTAACTTGCTCGGCGGTTTCGAAGTATGGCCGGGGAAAATTATCGCAATCCCCAGCTACGGCACGAGCGACGGTTGGGTGCGAGCGCACACAGGTGGCGCGCTGAACGGCGCGCTAGTCATCATTGTCGGTCTTGCGATGCCGAAACTAAACTTAAGCGCGGCGATGCAAAAGTTCACAACCTGGGGCTTCATCTACGTTGCATGGTCCTTCACAATTTTTTATTGGCTTGGCAACGCTTCAAGCAACCGTGCTCTAACCCTCGGCCCGAGCCCCTTGGGTGAACCCGACATGATCGGCCTCATCGGCTTTCTGCCGGCAGCGCCAAGCATCGTTTTAGTACTGGTTCTTTTGGTCGTGGCTGCTAAAGGGGTATTCTCCTCATCGGACGATTAAGTATCTAAGATAAAAGTTCCGCCGCTTAGCCAAAACTCACTGCAAACGTGAAAGTGACTCCTATCGCCGTCAAGGTCGAACATTAACCAGAACCCTCATACAAAAATCTCGCCTGTGCTATGAAAGACGAATTAAATAAATATAAACGTGCACGTCTCGTCGAGGTCGCGAGCGAGTTGTTTTATGAACGTGGTTTTGTTGGCACAACCTTGGACGCGATCGCGGACCAGCTCGAGGTGAATAAACCATTCATTTACCAGTTTTTCGCGAGCAAGCATGAAATTCTCGCCGCCGTGGTTGAGCAAGAAATTCGGCGAACGATTGACCTACTTGATCTAACGTACCAGCGTGAAACAAAAGCGCCCGCACGCTTGCGCAGTTTCGTTAGCGCTTGGGTACGAGAAAACATTGAGTTTCGAATGATCGCGATGATCTTCTGGCAAGAGCAGCATCATTTCTCCCCAGACACGCAAGAAGAGAATCGCAATCTACAAAAGGTCTTTAATGTTCGCCTGACCGACCTGATCGAAAGCGGTATTAAAAGCGGAGAATTCAACGTCGATAATCCGCGCCTCGCTGCATTCGCGTTAATTGGCTTAGCGCAATGGATACCGCGCTGGTATCGACCTGACGGCGAATTCGAAGTTGACGAAATCGCAGCCTACTTTTCCGAGCAAGCGCTGCGCATCGTCGGCTATCAAGCCGTCGCCACGCTAAGTACCGCAAACGCTCGCTCATAAGCGCAAGCGAACGTTATTGCTACCCGGCGACGCCGTGCCGTCATTCGGGGAGCGACCGATGCCTGCAAATTGCTACGAATTGCATACTTTCCACAACCCACGGAATTCGCGCCCAGCGTGCGGATTGATAGCTTGCACGGATAAGCTTGTGTGCGATAATACTGGCCAGTAACAATTAATACCCAAAGGTATGAGGAGACCCCAATGGCTGAATTCGACAAATTGATCAAAGGCGGTATGGTGATTGACGGTTCCCGTACACCACGTTATCGCGGCGATATTGCTATAAAAGACGGCGTGATTGCGGAAATCGGCTATATCGATGCGAAACGCGCAGACGAAGTGCTCGACGCCGAAGGCATGATCGTCGCACCCGGTTTCGTCGATCTGCACACGCACTACGACGCGCAACTGTTTTGGGATCCCTACTGCAGCATTTCTAGCTGGCACGGCATTACCACGGTAGTTATTGGCAATTGTGGCTTTGGTTTCGCGCCCGTCGCGCCAGAATCACGCGAACGCGCCATGCTCACCATGACTCGAGTCGAAGCCATTCCCTTAGCATCGATGCGCGAAGGCATGCCCTGGGATTGGGAGACGTTTCCAGAATTTCTCGATAGCGTCGACCGCACGCCGAAGGCGATGAACATCGTGCCCTACGTACCGATCAGCCCGCTGATGATTTCGGTTATGGGCTTAGAAGGTGCGAAAGCCGGCCGCTTACCGACGGATGCGGAACACGCGGAGATGTGCCGAGTCTTGCATGAATCGATGGACGCAGGCGGTTGCGGATGGTCCATGCAACGCTTACCCCCTTCCGGTCCTGGCGCAGCACAACTCGATTACGACGGTACCGCGATGCCGACCGACGTCATGCACAACGAGACCGCTATGGAGTTCGCTAAAGTGTTACGTGATCGCAATGCGGGTCACATGCAGTGCACGATGGTCACTGGTAACCCGAAAGCCGATCAAGCGCATCTGGCAGAACTCGCGAAAGTGAGCGGCCGACCCATGATCTTCAATGTCGTACAAGCGCAAGATGGTTTGCCGCACGTACACCGCAAAGTATTGGACTGGCTGGAACGCTGCCGTGAAGACGGGATCCGGGTATACGGCCAAGGCGTCACGACGGACGCTGGCTTTACGTTTACGTTTGAAGATTGGAATCTGTTCGATGAAATGCCAGCTTGGCGCGAAGCGACAATCGGCACTAAAGAAGAAAGACTTGCGAAACTCGCCGATCCAGAGCGTCGCAAAGTGCTCCGCCAGCAAGTGCCCGCGTTTGTTGTCGGACCGTTCGCCGAAATCGTGATCACGAAGCCGGCAACACCGGGAACCCAACAATGGTTGGACCACACGGTCGGCCTCGTCGCCGAGAAGGCTGGCAAACACGTCGTGGACGCGATGCTCGATATCGTGGTTGAAGATAATCTCGAAACCGAATTCTTCTCACTGCCACCAAACACGCGCATTGATTTACTGAAAGAGATTGTCAATAACCCCTACGTCTTGTTCGGCGTGTCCGACGGCGGCGCGCACACGAAATTCCTTACCGCTGGCCGGTATCCGACGGAAGCATTAATTAAATGCGTGCGCGAACACGAAATGCTGACCTTGGAAGATGCCCACTGGCGTTTGTCGGCCTTGCCAGCACAAGTCGCTGGTTGTCCCGATCGTGGTGTCCTCAAAATTGGCGCGCCGGCCGACATCCTGGTTTACGACTTCGAGAACCTCGAAATCACCCCGCCAGAAGTGGTCTACGACATGCCGGGCGACGAATGGCGCCGCGTGCAAAAAGCCAAAGGCTACCGCTACATCATGATTAATGGCGAAGTCACCATCAAAGACGATGAGCAAACGAATGTCTACCCAGGCGAGCTACTGCGCCATGGACGCGGTAAAGAGCGACCTAAACAGAAAGCTGCCGCCTAAAATCGACCGGCATTAGGGATCGCCGAAGTCAAAGGCGATCCCTAAACCCCAATAAACAAAGCTCGGAACCGCAAGCTTCGCCGCCAATTCTGGCGCGCCTCGCGTACCGCGTGTCTTCTGGCAATTGAGGCGTACGGGGAAATTCCGTTCGAAATTCGCAAATCCACACACGCGTCACCCGAGCGTTTCAAATCGGACGATTGCATCCTTATTGCAGCCACGGGGACGCCTTTCACGCTAGAATATGCGGCCGTGTGCGCTAGCCCGGCACGCGAACGACTGATTGCGGGTACGCCAACTCCTGTGCGAACCCAGACTATGACTGACGAAATGGAGAGACACCTATATGCCTAACCAACCCGAAAACATGCCGGCCGATTTTGAAACTGCGCTCAACTACCTGAACGGCGTGAGTAAGCCGACCATCGACGATTTCAAATTAATGGCCTACGTAGAAACCGGCGGCGAAGCGTTCTACACTGGCATCGCTAACGGCGCTCCGAATCAACAAATCAAAGACTTGCTCAATAAAAATGGGCGCGAAGAACGCGCACACGCCCACCGCTTAAAAAAAGTCATTGAAAAATTAACTGGCGACACATTCACGGTCCCTAGCCCTGCAGAAAACCCGTATTACGTCCAACCCGAAGGGATCGTGGTTGATAAAGATTTTTTAAATTTCTTAATCCAAGCAGAAGTTAACGGCGACAACCTTTATGAGGCGTGGGCGAGTAATGTCGGCGACGCAGAGTGTGCCGGCTGGTTACGACAAAACGGCAAAGAAGAAATTAATCATAGCGAACGCGCTAAAGAAGCGATCGGATATTTATAGTCTCACCCAAACCAATGCATCACTGTGTGAAACATGGCCCGCAGTCTCTTGGCTGGGTGATGCATTGGTTTCGTCACTTTTGATATCGGGAGTCGCTTTCAACTGGTTCCATAAGCGCTCGGCACTGAAATAACAAAGAGGTCTTCGTTCATGTCCGAGATAAGTATCGGGATCGACGTGGGTGGTACACATACCGATCTGATCGCTATTCAAGGCGGGCGCGCGGTCCGTGCTAAAGCATTCACCACGCACAACGATTACAGCGAAGGGATATTTGTTGCCCTCGAAGCGGCCGCCGCTGAATTCGACATCAGTGTTGACGAATTACTAGCAAACCAGGCGCGAACATTCGTCAACGGCAACACGATCGTCACGAACGCCGTCACTGAGCTCAAAGGGGCGAAAGTCGGCGTGCTCGTATCCGGCGGATTCGCCGATATTGTGCGCTTTGGTCGCGGTAATCGGTCAAATGAATTCGACGACCAGCTGCAAGTCAACCTGCCGCAAATTGTTCCTCAACAATGCATCATCGAAATTGATGAACGCATCGATCGAGATGGCAATGTCATCATCCCATTAGAACGAGACCAAGTGGCCGCAGCCGTTCAAAAACTGCTCGAGCACGGCGTCGATTCAATTGCTGTGTGCTTTCTATGGTGTACGCGCAACGATATTCACGAGCGCGAAGCCGAGCGCATCATTCACGAAATCTCACCGGACACCTTTGTCACTTGTTCGATCTCGGCCGCCTCGGTATTCCGAGAATACGAACGTTGGATGACGGCGATTCTTAATTGCTTTGTCCAACCGCCGGTCAATGCGTTCGTCACCAAGGTCTCGGCAGGATTGAGCGATCGTGGCTACCGTCGTGCCGTTGAATTTTTTAATGGACTCGGTGGCGTACTCGGCGCCGAAGAAGTGCGCAAGCTTCCGATCCTTTTGTATAGCTCTGGTCCGGCTGGTGGTGCGATTGGCGCGGCGGCACTCGCGCGTCGTTATGGCATCGAGAATTTGTTATGCGGTGACATGGGTGGCACAAGCTTTGACACGACGCTCATTCACAAGACGAAGCCGCTTGTCGCGCAACGTTGCCGCATTGGCTCTTTCGATACGGCGATCAGCTTACTGGATATCATTTCTATTGGTGCTGGTGGCGGCAGTTTAATCGGACTCGATGCGCGCGGGGTACCGAAAGTCGGACCGCAAAGCGCGGGCTCAATGCCAGGGCCTGCGTGTTACGGCAATGGCGGCACGCTACCCGCGATGACGGATTGCATGGTCACCATGGGTTTTTTACGTCCCGACAATTATTTGGGCGGTCGGCATTCGCTTGACGTCGAAGCAGCCAAAGCGGCGCTACTGTTGCACGTCGGCAACGCGATGGGCTGGGACGCCGAGCAAACTTCAGCTGGTGCCTATAACCTCGCCGTCGCCAATATGGCGAATGCGCTCCGCGGGGTCTCCATTCGGCGCGGTTACGACCCACGGAAATGCACGTTTGTGGCGTACGGTGGTGCACTGCCAATGTTCGCTGCGGCAATTTGCCGAGCACTCAACATCACCGACATGATCGTGCCTAATCACAGCTCCGCATTTTCAGCTTACGGTTTGCTCGAGGCAGACTATATTCGGCGCAAATCAGTCACCGTGGGATGGACCGTCGAAGACCGCGACAAATTGCCAACGATGGTGGCGCTGCGTAACGCGCTCGAAGAAGAAGTTGCTGCTGAAATAGAACACGCGGGATTCGAGCGCGACGCTATTCAACTCTTGCACGGCGCCGATTTTCGTTATGCTGGCCAACTTAACGAAATGTACATGGACCTGGATCAGGACGACATTCTGAGCGAGGGTCCAAGCGGCATGCGCGATAAATTCGATTTGGCTTATGAGACTGAATTTGGTCCGGATACGGCGTGGCGTAACTCGGGCTTGATGCTTGTGAACTACGTTATTACCGGTATCGCCATCCGTGAGAAGCCGCATATCGAACCCGTCGCGATCGATCCGCAGGAGGCAACCTTTGCGCTCAGTGGCACGCGCCCGGTCTTTCTGCCCGATGTGCAAGAGCGGATCGACACACCGATATATGACTCGGAAAAAATGACCCCTGGTGCCTGGTTCGACGGACCCGGTATTATTGAAGTACGCGACACTACCATTTACGTACCGACGAACGCGCGAGTTGAGCGCGACGGGTACATGAACTTCAGGTTGACGCTATGAATAAACAAGCCCAATCCCCTGCCAACGCGGCCTATCTTGCCACCGAACTTGATCCGATAACTGCCGAAGTTGTGCGCTGCGCATTGGACAATATCGCCGATGAAATGGCGGTAGTGTTACTACGCACCTCGGGCTCGCCAGTGCTCACGGAAGCAAAAGATTTCTCGGCAGTCGTCTTCGATGCCGTCGGCCGCCAGGTCGGCAGCGCTGGTTACGTACTCGGGCATCTCGCGAGTTCCCGCATTGCGATCCAAAAAATTATCGAAAAGCGCATGCCGGACGATCTGCATCCCGGCGATATTTTTATTTGTAACGACCCCTATACCGTCGGTGCACTACATCAAGGCGATGTTGGCGTCGTCATGCCAATCCATCAGGACAATACCCTAATTGGTTGGACTTTCACGAATGCGCATTTAATCGACGTGGGTGGCGTCTCGATCAGTGGCATTGCGCCGCAAGCGCATGACTGCTTCGAAGAAGCCATCCGATTTCCTGGCAGCCGAGCCGGACAAAACGGCGTATTGAACCAAGAATGGATCGGCTTCATTGAAGCAAATGTGAGAGTGCCCATATCGTTTATCAATGATGTCCGGAGCCTTATCGCGGCGTGTCATGCGGGCGCCATTCGCATGCGCGCGCTAGTCGAAGAGTACGGCGTCGCGACGCTCGACCAATATATCAACTACAACATTGGATTATCTGAAAAGGCCTTTCGCGAACGCATCGCCCAGTTGCCAGACGGTGTCGCGCATACCTACGATTGGGTTGAATACGATGGTCGGGGAACGGCGGATCTGTATGGCTTGTCCTGCGAAATGGCTATCGAGGGCGATCAACTGCGCTTCACTTTCGCGGGCGTCGATCAAATCGACGCGTTTATCAACGCGACGCCGAGCGCGGTTGCCGGGATCGGCGTGATCACACCGATCATTTGTCAATTGGCGTTCGACATCCCGTTTAACGAAGGGATCTGGAATTGCATTGAAATTGACACGGGACACGAAGGTACGATCGTCAATCCGAAAGTCCCGGCCCCAGTAACAAACGCTCACATGGAAACCGGCGCGCGGGTCGGACGCATGGTCAACGAAGCGCTATCCATAGCATGCAGCGTGAGCGACAGTCCCATGCTACGCGGTAGAGCCGCAGGCCAAACGACGAACAGCGGGGCTGGCGCGGCGTGGTTCGGCGTAAAAGCCGATGGCTCCTTAGCGATTATATTTCCGTTAGACAACCTCGTTGGCATCGGTGGCGGCGCCCAAACTACCGGCGACGGACAAGACTTATACGGATTTCAAACGACGCTGTCCGTATCGTTTCCAGACGTTGAAGTCCATGAATTAGTCGATCCGTTTTTTGTCCTGTGGCGTCGTTACAGTCTGAATTCCGGCGGCGCAGGTTTCCATCGCGGCGGCCTAGCTTTGGATCAGGCGTATATGCTTTGGAAGGCAGATAACTTTAGCGGCTCAGGGTTTCTAGCTGCCGTAGAGTTGCCGCCACGCGGTTTCGCGGGCGGCTATCCGGGTGGTCTATCGCGTAGCGCCGTGATTCGAAATTCCGACGTTCTCGCAAGACTCAAGGCGGGCCAATCCGTATCGTCACCGGACAAATTGACGGGTAACTTGGATGTACTGAACGCGAAAGTGAGTAACGTACCGCTTCGCGAAGGCGACGTGTATTGGGCGAGCTCGTCTGGCAGTGGCGGCCTCGGCGATCCCTTTCACCGAGCACCTGCGCAAGTGGAACAAGATCTCAACGACGCGAAGATTTCGCGATCCAGCGCCGAAATACTCTATGGCGCTGTCGTCAGTGAAGCTAACGGGGTTTTTGCAATTAACAACGATGCGACGTGGAACAATCGCGAGCAACTGCGTGCAGCCCTCGTCCCGAGTAAACGCCGTTCGCTGCGCGACGCCGCGCAAGTTAAGCAGACGAGTAGCGTATCGATCGTCCATGGTCACTGGAATTGTGCCCATTGCGCGGCCGATCTGGGAACGACGGCTCAATCGTGGAAGACAGTCATTGCGCCACACCGCCGCGCGCTTGGCGAATTGTTTGATCAGGTTCAAACACGCGTGCGCACGCGCCACGAACAAGCGGTGTTACTGAGCGAACGATTTTGTCCACAATGCGCGAGCTGCCTCAGCGTTGATGTCGAATTAGACGGGGTTGAGAGCACACCACCGGGTTTCAACTTCCGCGCCGCTTAATGCCACGAACGATCGAATTAAATGTCTGCTGATCCGCTCATCATTAAAGCTTGCCTTAACGGAATTCGCGGCCGTGAAGTGGCGGACGGCATTCCGTGGACGCCGCGCGAAGTTGCCGACGAAGCGCGGCGCTGCGCAGATGCTGGTGCGTCCATGGTTCACTTTCATGCACGAACGGACACCGGAGCCATTAGCTACGATCCGGCGTGGTACTCGGAAACCGATCGGCTCATCCGCGCGGAAACCGATCTCATTTTGAACCACACGACCGTGCGTACTTCAGATGTGCCGATCGCAACCGTGCTGCGAACGTTGCGGGACACGCGCGAACCCGTGGACATGATTGCGCTGAATCCAGGTTATTTGGTGTTGCACGTGCAACGCTCCGGTCCCGGTCGCGAGACCTTAGTGATCCCAAACAGTTATGCCGACATAAAGGCGATAATCAACGTCTGCGCCGAGCGCGGAATTGCGATTGAGCCTACCGCACTCGACACCGGCTTCTTATCCAGCGTTGCCATGCTCGTTCAAGATGGCTTGTTGGATTCACCGCGATACCTGCTGCTCGAGTTCGGCGGCGCATTTGGCGACGGTTTCCAAATCATGCCGGGCAATGAGCGTAGTTATCGTTTCTTAACCGAATGCACGCGCGAAGTGTTTCCGGATGCAATTTGGATGGCGCACGGCATCGAAGACTCGGTTTTCGATATAGCGAAGTTCGCGATTGCCGACGGCGCACATGTTCGAGTTGGATTCGAAGACCGAGCAGTTTTGCACGACGGGCGAGTGGCGGCGAGTAATGCAGAGTTTGTGCAATGGGCAGTAGAACAAGGTAGAGCGCTTGGGCGCGAACCTGCATCAACAAGTTTCGCCCGGTCAAAAATACTTTCTTGATCGCAAGCGGTCGAATCCATTCAGTGTTCCACCGCGGTCGTCTGTCGACGTTTGCCTGATCCAGAAACTCGCGTCGCCGGCTTATTGAACCTCGAGCGTCATGAACGATTCCATAACGCATGCCCCGCGCAAAAGCGTAAGCGTTCCCGAATTAAAACCGCGCCGATCTCACCGCCGAGTGGCTTCGTAGGCGGACGCCTATAACAATTGATGGCTCAACCACATCCTCAACGTTGGCTCGTGCTGTTTGGCGTGTGGGTGATCTATGCAGCCTTCGGCCTCATCGCGACGAGTCTCGCCCCATTAGTCGAGCGCATTGAACTCGATCTCGATATTGGCCATACAGCAATGGGCAGTATCATGGGGGCATGGCAACTCGTGTTTATTGCGGCAGCCATTCCGTGCGGATTTCTACTCGACCGCCTGGGTATGCGCTGGGCGCTTTTGCTCGGCGCCCTGTCAATTGCTGCCTCAGCATGGGGTCGCAGTATTGCCGACGACTATCTCGGCATGTTACTCGCCATGATGATTTTCGGGATCGGCGGGCCGATCATATCGGCCGGGGCGCCCAAGGTCATTGCGAATTGGTTTGAGGGTAGTTCACGTGGTCTCGCGATGGGTATCTACGTCACGGGGCCTTCGCTTGGCGGCATCTGCTCACTGTCGCTCACGCACCCCTATTTTCTGCCTCTTTTTAACGATCAGTGGCGTCCTCTGTTCATGCTATGGGCCGCGGTCGCGGTCGCCGCCGGGATTGTCTGGTGGCTACTTGCCTCGCTTCCTTCGATTAGAGAACAAACTGATCGTATTCACGACGAAGCGCCGCTGCCTCATCGAAGAGTGATCGCAAGCTTACTCGCAGAACCCGCAGTGCGGGTGATCTTATACATGAGCATCGGTGTATTCATGATCAGCCACGGGTTGAATAATTGGCTGCCGCACCTCTTAGCTAGCTACAACATGAGTCATGAATTGGCAGGTTACTGGGCGACAATCCCGACGATTGTTGGGATCGTCGCGGCGCTCACGATTCCGCGTCTCGCGACGCCAAAACGCCGATTTCTGATCCTATCGGGATTATGCTCCGCATTACTGCTTGCGACCTGCGCATTGCAATTCGAAAATAGAACTATCCTGTTCGCAGGACTCATGCTGCAAGGCACTGCGCGTGCGACGATCATGACGGTGCTCGTATTAACCTTAGTCGAATTACCAGGCGTTGGTGACCGTTACGCGGGCACTGCAGCAGGACTATTTTTCGCGGCTGCAGAGTTTGGCGGCATGTTGGGACCGCTCGCGATCGGCATACTTTACGAATTTACGGGCGGATTTACGGCCGCCCTTGCGATCTCCACATCAATCACTGTCGGCCTGCTGTTTGGCGCCCGGCGCTTAAGCGCAATGGCACGGCAGGTGAATTGATCACAATCGCTGATCGACCAAAGGCCTCGCTGCTTCTCCGATTACGTGGCGGCACGTCATTGATTATTCCTTTTCAAATTAATAACGTCGAATCACATCTGATCCGTTTATTGCGCGTCAGACATTGTCGGCGGCATATAAATGCCATGCATCAAACTATAGCGGAGCTGCGCATCGGCGGGTCGTTCCACATGACCGATGTGGGACCGGCAAGCGGTAGGACTAAATCCGAGTTCGGAAAAGAACGCGGCATAGTTCGCTAAGCTGTCACACAAAAATATTGCATACACTGGCGTATGACGAATCACCTCACCAACCTCAAGCAGTTCCACTGTGCACGCAGCCGCATCGTTACTTTCTAGCAAGGATTTCAACTCGCCGAATATGTCGCGATTCGGTACGCGCTCGAACCAGGCTAATACGGTCACATGTGAGCGTGCGTAAAAACGCGCAAAAATGCGCGCATATTGCCCGGTGGTGACTAGTCGATTAGCAACTATCGAGCGAACTTCGACATGACTAACGCCGATTGAGTCTGCATGAATCACATCGAAAAAATGTCTTAGTGATTCGTCGTCGATGCAAGAAATGCGAAAGAAATAGTCATATTCGCCGTAGATTTTCGCGGCAGCTAACAAAGTCAGCTCGCTATCCAGGCTGTTACCGTCACTCACGTCACGCAGTTTTTCAATCACGTGTCCGATGTAGTTTTCATTTAAGTTCTGCGCGATCGAAATGCTGGCCAAGATCACAGCATGGCGATTTTGGCGCACCTTAATCGTGAGGCGTTGTTGTTCACCTCGGCTGACGAGGCTACGCGGCGACTCGAACGCCAACGCGAACACGCGACCAGCACCTCTAATGCCTTTTAGGCGTGCGATCTCACGCGCATCGGTGATCCAATAAGATAGCGATCCAATCCGAAAACCGTGTGAAATACCTTGCAAGGGTTCCGCCGTTTGCGCATTAGAATGCCTTAAATGATGGGCCTCATCGAGCAAGGTTTGCGTGTCGCGGCTTAAGAACGTTGCCGACGTCGACTGCGTCAAGAGCGCGGTCATAAACGCATCAGTAGCTAGTACTTGAAGACGCCACGCAACTGGCGCGAGTCGAAACGCGAGATCAATATCCACACCGACTAACTCTTCGGCGAGGTCCGTATCTGCGCCGCGACGCCCGTAACTATAGGCATCGTAGCTTTGCAGTAACAATTTCGTGCGCAGTTTAAATTCTCCGCCAGTAATTGTCGGGATCGGCGGTAGACGTTCGAATGCGTTAATAATCGCGGCTGCTGCGCTCATGCAGCTAGTCAGTATTTCGGCTGGTTCGGCGCTTAAGGTCGGAAATTTCGCGACCACGGCATCACCGAGCGAATTCAATACAAGCCCCCCGACTGGGCTTGCGGAACGACAATGTGCCATCACGATACGATTATGCTCGCGCAGTGCGTTAAAGGCGTCATGTTCGCTCAATACGAACTTGCTTACCGTCGAGCCTTCCATGTCCGCTATCAAGAGAAATCCGCGCTCGCGATCCGGTGTGGATTGATTTGGGTAGTTGTTATTCATAGCGGGAAATTTTTCAATCGTGACTTTTAAGGAGACCGGCAAGCTTTGGCTGTGCCTCAGGCCATGGTAGTTGCTTCGCAATCAGTGCGGGGTGACTAGACGTGTCCAATCAATGCTTTCGCGGTCTTCTCTAATACATCGAAACGCGGATCAAAATTCGGCAGCATCATAATTTGATCCAAGCCCGCAGCCTTAAGATCGCTTAATCGCTCGATTAATTGATCACGTGTACCAATCATGGAACTTGCCTTTAACACCGGTTCGGTTAAGAATTTTTCTTCTTCCGGTAGAACCCAACAACTGTGGCCAGCGTGAATTCGTTGGTGGCGCTTCTCGGCAGGGAATTTATCCAATAACTCACAGTATTCGCCCCACACT
>JAQCEL010000201.1 GCA_027618655.1 Pseudomonadota bacterium
CGCCACTAGCGGCGAGCATGATCACGGGTAATTGGGTTTGGTCGAAACGCCTGCGAATGCGCTCTAGAACTTCGTCGCCGCGCATTCCGGGCATTTGTAGATCGAGTAAGACCAAATCGAACGGTCGGCTGGCAACTAAATCCAGCGCTTCCTTTCCATCGGGAGCAGTGACGACTTCATAACCTTTCGATCGCAACCGCATCGAAATTGCTTTTCGAATAGTCGCATTGTCGTCTACCGCCAGCACGGTTGCCGAACTTTTGGACACAGCGTCGGACCTCCTGCGCGGCTCGGGCTTGTAAGTATATGTATACCGCGCTGGGGAAGAGTCTAGGCCTTCAGGTTCGGCTTAGGCAACACGCGCAAGCCAGTAATTCCCTGTTTGCTAGTGATTTGTGACAGTTTGCACGTTAGCGCGGAGCTAGCCGACGGAGATCCGGTAAGGGGTTAACAGTTTGTTTCAATCTGGCGTGTCGATCACGCAATTTATCGGCCTGATTGAACGCCTCAACAAGGGTCATTGGATCCCATTTACCGCCTTCGGCGCTGTATAGGTGTCGGTCGAGCAGGCGGACTTCAGTATTGAGCGGATCCGAGACTCTTTTTGCGACTTCGCCGAGCGAATTGATTGAGTCCTCGCCAAACTCAATTCGACTCCACGCGATCAGCGCCCGTTTTGCGCCGACTGGGTCATGCGCTTTGCATGCGCCTAGAACGTCGCGGCGCGCGCGTGCATTACTCGCTGGGACCTCGTCGACCGAACGGCCGGTGTCACGGGCTTTGCGCGATCTCCGTACACTTAGCCACCAAGCAAGTGCCGTGATAACCCAACCAAGTAGACTGACAATCGCCGGGATCAGATAGCGATTGGAGAATGATTGCTGGTATTCGGTGGCAATGGTATCGGCCACGGCGTTTTCCGGATCGGCGAGCGGCGTTGCAACGTTTGGAACCGCTACCGGCGTGCTACTGGCGGCCGGGTCGTCATTCAACAGTCCAGCGACCACGAATCGGCGTTCTGGTAGCTGAGTGACTTCCATTTTATCGCTCTCGACGTTCCACCACGTCACTGAAACAGATGGAAAGACTAAGTCGCCAGACGCGTTAGGGATCATCGCGAAGTTTTGTTGGCGAATTGCACTAAAACCGGTGGCGGTTTCTTGCTCGCTGGTTTGAGGTTGATCAGGATAGCTCTTCAAGCCAGCGGGTAAATCGATTGATAACTCTGGAAGTTGGCCAGCGTTCAGTCCGTCGGCCCATAAAAACACCGTTCGCGTCAGCGGTTCGCCAGCGTTCACGTCTTTCACATCTGGCGTCCATTCATCACGCAGCCGCACGCTGCGGGCCGGCAACCAAGTAGCCGCTGTATAGGAGCTCGGAATAGGTTTAACCTCGATAACGAGATCGTTCGATTCGATACGACGCGTTTTTATCTGCTGGCGAAATGGCGAAAATATTGCGCCGCGCGATTCGACTATCTGCGTGGTGAGCGTCAACGGCGCGATTCGAACGGTGCCGCTAGTTTGCGGAAAAACACTGTAGCGTCGCTCGAATACCTCGTAGCGCTTCCCATCACGCATGGTGTTGTATGTTGCGTCGGTTCCGAGACGTTTGATAATGGCGTCAGATTCAGTACTCGGCTTGGTCATTTGAGCGTCGTTCAATTCAATTCTTCTCAGCAAACGGGCGGTGAGAATGATCTGTTGCTGAACGTACGGGTTGTCGACGTCGACTTCGGTCTCGAGGATCAAACTCGTGTCGGTACCCGTTGCTGGGCCGGTGCCATTGGCTGCGACTTCAATACTGCGTGCGGGACTCCGATCGCTGCCAAACGCGACTGAGGGAATTGTAACGGTCCCTGTGTTCAACGCGATAACATCGAGTACCCACGTCGTACTTTGAGTATTTTTTCCGTTGATCCATTGAATCGATGTCTGACGGTTGCGACCTAGAATATCGATCACGCCGTCGAGCTCGCCAAATGTGGGCTCGGCGTCGACCGACCCATCGGTGGTAAATATCAAGCGAAAAGACTCGTTGGCTATTACGCTCGGTGGCTCGATGTTCAACTTCACCTCGGTTGCGAAAGCTCGCGGAACGAGCATCGCGAGAATGAGGAAAATGCTAAATTTATTTACCATGCTTTAGGTCTTCTCGCTCGCGCGCCATATTTTTTTGAAATTCGTACTCAAATTTTCGGCGCAATAATCCGCCGGGATCGTCAGGTATCTGGCGCAACCATTGCTCGGTTGCTTGTTCGTTTTCGATTTCTGAATTCGCTTGCGCCTCGGCCAGCTCTTGCTGCTTTTCTTGAGCTTCGTCTTGCGGCTCATCAGTAGGCTCATCTGGCTGGTCTAATTGTTTCTGATTGTCAGTCTCTTGTTCCGCCGAGGTCGCCGATTCGCTTGGCTCTTCCGGCGTTTCGGATGATTCAGCCGAATTTTGCGAATTGTTATCACTCGGTTTGCCGTCCGATTCGGCGTCTTTTTGTTCGCCATTGGCAGCAGCATCCTGCTCGCTGGCGTCTTCATTTTCCGACGCATCAGGCTGGTTTTCTTGTTCCTGCTTTTCTTGCTGCTTCAGAAGGTCTTCGATGAGTTTCTTGTTGTATTTCGCATCTTCGTGATCGGCGTGTGCCGCCAAGGTTTTGTCGTAAGCGGCGAGTGCTTCTTCGTAACGGCCGAGGCGTGCAAACGAATTGCCTAAATTGTATTGTGCCTCCGGATCGGGTGCGTCCGCGAGTTGTTCTGCGGCCGTGGCATAGCGTCCCGCGCGGTAATTAGCTGTCGCACGCCATGCCGGGTCCTCGAAAGTTTCTGCGGCGCCAGCGAAATCGTTTTGTTGAAATTTTTCTGAGGCTTCCTGATCCGGTGTCGCCCACCAACCGGCGCTTGCCACTGGTGTATAAGACCCGATGAGAATACCAACGCCGAGTCCAATGCTGAGTATTCCACGGCGGAATGCGAGCGGCGCAAAAGGAATGAGTAGCGCCAATAACCAGGGTCCGAATTCGCGCCACTGATTGGCGAACCGATCGGTCGTGGCGGCGTTACGATTATTTAAGCCGTCATCAATGCTATTAAGGATCATTGAAATGTCGTTGTCGTCGACTCGCATCGTCTGGTAGAGACCGCCGCCGTGTTCGACAAGTTCCTGCATCGGTTGTGGCTTTAGCGGCTCAACGACGATATTGCCACCTGCATCCTTAACGAAGCCACTGTTTGAATCCGGGATCGGTGCGCCCTCGGCTGTGCCGACGCCGAGAATAGACAATCGAATATCCGTATTTTCGACAAGTTTGGTCGCCGGTTCCACTTCAGTAAGCGGCAAGCCATCGCTGATAAGCAAGATGTCGCCGTTATGTGCCCCACCTTGCGTGAGCAAGTCGATGCCTTTTTCAATCGCCAATGAAGTCGCACTGCCTTGACTGGGCATGATGTTGGTGCGCAGCGCCGGCAACTGCGATTCAATGGTGGCAACATCATTAGTGAGTGGCGTCACGACATAGGGTTCCGCCGCGTAGACAATCAGCGCGGTTTGACCTTCTGGCCTTTGTCGCAAGATGTCGGTGATCTTAAATTTCGCTCGTTCCAAACGACTGGGACTAACGTCGGTCGCGTCCATAGAACGCGATAGATCCAACAGGAATACGAGCGCCGATTGGTCTCTAAACACAGGCGTTGGCAAGCGCTCCCAAGTCGGACCGGCGAGCGCGATTATCGCCAGCAAGCCAACCAATGATACGAGTGCAACGTTAAAGGAACTGCGGTTCGCACTGCGTTGTACGAGTAAGAAGGGGAGCAAGGCTTCGTCGCAAATAGACTGCCAAACGCCAGCCGTTTCGCGCCGACGAATTAATCGCCAAACCAAAAATGCGAATGGGATAAGCAGCGCAAACCAAAGCGGGCGCAAGAAGTGAAATTCTGTGAAGGTGCTTGCCATTAATTACCGGCGCGTTAATAAGACCATGGCGATACCAGCGAACAACATAGCCCCAGCCAAGGGCCACGGGTAAAGCGAAGTTTCAGGACGGAAATGTTCGCCGCTTTGTTCGATCGGCTCCAGTTTATCGATCTCAGCGTAGATAGACTCGAGCTCCGTTGCGTCGCGGGCGCGAAAATAGCGGCCGCCGGTACTCTGGGCAACCGCGCGTAAGGTTTTTTCATCGATATCTTTCGACGGATTAAAGCGAAAACTGCCGAATAAACGGCGCACCATGATTTCGTCCGCTCCGATGCCAACGGTATGAATCGTTAAGCCGGCTTCGGCTGCGAGTTCAGCAGCCCGCTCAGGTTCGATCACGCCGGCGGTATTCGCGCCGTCGGTGACCAAAATTAATACCTTCTGCGGTGATTCATTGTCGCGTAATCGCTTCACAGCCAGACCAATCGCATCGCCAATCGCGGTGCTCGGGCCGGCCAAACCAATCACTGTTTCATCGAGTAGTTGTTTAACCGTTTGACGATCGAACGTTAACGGCACGTGAAGATAAGCTTGCGTCCCGAACAGTACGAGCCCAATTCGGTCGCCAACGCGGCGCTCGATAAACTCGCCGACGACCTTCTTCGTTGCCTGCAATCGGTCGACACGCTGTCCGTCGACGACAAAGTCGACTTCCTGCATGCTCTTCGATAAATCAACGGCTAGCATGAGGTCGCGCCCGTTGACTGGGACTTCAATTGCGTCACCAAGCCACAAAGGACGCGTCGCCGCCACGAGGAATAAGGCCCAGGCAAGTAAGGCAAGCCAATAGATCGACCGCGATGTTGGGCTAGCGTTGGACGGCGAGCTAACCACAGAAAAGTCGTTAATTGAAGGAACCCGCAATGCCGTGCTGGCGCTCGCTTTCGTGCGCGATAACCAGCGCCGATAGATCCACGGTAGCGGCAAAGCGAGCAATACCCAAGGCCAGGCAATCTCGATCATGGCGCCACCGATGCGGGTTTATGTATTCCCGCCACCCATGCACGAAACGCGGCTAAGAGCGCTTCCGTATCGAACGATTCGTTTGCGCGATACGGTGCCTTGCTCAGTGTTGCTTTAGCTAAATCATCGAGCTTGCTATTTGCATTTAGTGTATCGAGATACGCATTCCAAGCCGGACCGACTAAGGCTGCAGATTGATATTCGGTGCCGTAGCCGAGCGCGGCACGACGCGCCAGTTGTGAAAGCTTGCGGGCCAAAAGATGTGCGTCCAAATGCTCCCGATAGCGTCGTTCGATAGCGGCGAATTCGCGCACTGCTGCCCGCCGCACACGATGGCGCTTCAACCACGCAACGAGCGCGATTGCGATCACGATTGCGAGCACGGACAGGATAATCACGACCCACCATCCCGTGGCGAGCGGCCACCAGGAAACCGGATCAGGAACATGAATGTCGCGCAGTGGGATATCCGCCGGATCCATTAGACTATCGCTCAAGCGTTTTGCGTCTAAAGCGCATGGTTAGTGAACGTTCGAGTTGCCCCATCAATACAAGCCTAAGACTCGCTGCAAGATCGGCAACGGCTCATCATTGGTTGCCAGCTGGCCAAATAAAATGCGGTTATCGCGACAGAGTTTCACTATTTGCGCGTGTCGCGCGTTGAAGTTATCCGCATAACGCCGAGTCGAGTGCGAATCGCTAAATGCAATCTCGATATCGGTCTGGCCGTTCGTGACGCGGCCCTTCGAACTTGCAGACGGCAACGCGGCTTCGAATGGGTCGAATACAAATATACACGTAAGATCGGTATGGCGAGAAAGATGCACGAGGTCGGATTCACAGGTGCTGTCGAACTCTCGGAAGTCGCTCAACAGAAAGATCAGGCTACCCGGTTTGGCGATACGTTTTAATCGCGCGATGGCTTTCGATAAGCCACCGCCGTTGGTTTTTTCCGCGAAATTGTCGGGTAGGGCAGCCGCGCTCACTATATTGTTCAGCAAGCGGATCACGCCGGGTTTGCCACGCTCGGGTGGTAATTCGTGGTGCGTGTTCGCGCCAAACACGAGGCCGCCAACTCGGTCGCCGGACTGTTGAGCCTTCCACGCGATCAGCGCCGCGGCGCGCGCTGCGATAACGCTTTTAAACACACCCTGCGTGGCGAACAGCATCGACGAAGAGAAGTCGCAGCAGACATACACTGGCCGTTCGCGTTCTTCGCGAAACACTTTCGTATGCGGCTTGCCGGTTCTGGCAGTGACGCGCCAATCGAGCCTGCGAATATCGTCGCCTGCTTGATAAGGCCGCGATTCATCGTATTCCATTCCGCGTCCTTTCATAGCGGACAGGTAGCCGCCGGATCGGTTCGCGCGGATCGAGCGAGCCCAAGACGGCAACAGGCTCGCGGGTCTGTATAACGATAGGAGGTCGCGCAGCTGCGGTTCCACCCTTTGGCGGTTGCCCGGCAAAGGGTGCGCTTGGTTCGAAGTTTGAAGTCGCGCGTTCACTGCGATATCACAAAGATTCTTTGACTTAAGGAACCGCTATTCGGGAAATCAACTCGCTAATGAATCGATCCGCGGTAATGCCATCCGCTGCGGCTTCGTAATTCAGGATTATTCTATGCCGCAGCACATCCGGCGCGATCGCTTGAATATCGTCAGGGCCGACATAGTCGCGACCATCCAGCCAGGCGTGCGCTCGTGCGCAGCGATCCAAGGCGATTGTCGCTCGAGGACTCGCACCGTATTCGATCCATTCCGCCAGATCCGCGCCATAGGCGATCGGGTTTCGTGTCGCCAAGACAATCTCAAGTAAATATTGTTCGAGGTCGTCGCTGAGATAGAGATCGAGTACCGCACGGCGAGCATCAAAAACATCCTGCTCGCCAATAATATGGGCCGTCGGGGTCGTCGCGCTGGCAACACGGCGTGCTTCATCACGCGCTAAGTGCAGAATTGCCTTTTCTTCGGTTTCGGTCGGATACGTGATCACAACATGCATCAAAAAGCGGTCGAGCTGAGCTTCCGGAAGCGGATAGGTGCCTTCTTGTTCGAGCGGGTTTTGCGTCGCCATCACCAAGAATAGATCGGGCAACGGGTAGGTTTCCCGTCCAATCGTGATCTGGCGCTCGGCCATGGCCTCAAGCAGTGCGGATTGCACTTTCGCTGGCGCGCGATTAATTTCATCGGCCAGGACCAAGTTATGAAAGAGCGGACCTTGCTGAAATTTGAATGATCCGTCTTGCGGACGATAGACTTCCGTGCCGGTGAGGTCGGCTGGTAGCAGATCCGGCGTAAATTGGACACGGTGGAAATCGGACTCTATGCCGTCCCCGAGGACCTTAATGGCGCGCGTTTTGGCTAATCCTGGCGGACCTTCGACGAGTAGGTGACCGTCTGCCAAGAGCGCGATGAGAAGTCGATCGACCAGTTTTTCTTGGCCAATAATGTGCTGAGCGATGAATTTCTTCAGTTCGAATATGGCTGGTTGCGTCGACATGATTGGGTATTTGGTCTATCTCTGTCAGGTAAGATTTGGAAAATATTACGTTTTTTTGTTCCCGTATGGCGCCGCGAATTCTAGTCGATGCGGCGTAGCGCGGAAAGTAGGAGCCTCTTCCAATATGAAATGAGTCTAAAGGGGGCCCGTGATTCCAACATGAAATGAGTCTAAAGCGC
>JAQCEL010000010.1 GCA_027618655.1 Pseudomonadota bacterium
AGAGGATGAATAATCAAACGGGTAGCGAGCTTTCGATCGCTAACCATCATGCGAATCGAATCAACGAGAAACGGCATATCGTCAGTGACGATTTCAATTACAGTTCGCTTTGAATTCCAGCCATGTTGTTCAACTATTGGATTATAGACACGCACATTCGGCGTTCCTTGGCGCCGAATTTCTGCGAACTCGAGGTGCGCCACCGCCGCGCCAAAAAGGTCAAGCGGATCGCGTTGGTCTAAGTCTTCAGCCAGCATATCGGCGTAGTAACGAAGAATGAAACGACCGACTAACGATGCTCGCGCGCCAAAGCGACCCTCGTTCGCCAGCGCAATTGCCGCATCGAGTTGTGGGTTTCTGCGGTGAATGGAATTAGCTGTCATCGACTGGCCTAAATTTAATTGCAATCGGATCGATAATCATGAGTTCTCCAAACTTGAATGCCCATTAGAAAATTTTGAAATAGCAGTATTCAAGTTTTGGGTTTTCCTTGCGTGATCAATTGTTACACAATCTGTTTCCGGTGAATTCAATAATTATGCAGTCGTGCCGAGTTGGAAGCGCCCGCCGCAATGTCGGTGGTAAGCATAGCCGGTAATGTTCGCGCTTTGAATGTGGTGCTCCCTAACGAGTACGAAGGCAACGCTTAACCAAACGCCGCACACGATAAACCCGGCACGGCGCGCGATTAGGGATCAATAACCATTCGACAAGCTTGTCGAGCAGCACCTATCCTAGAAGCCTACTCGACTTTGGAATTCGTCACGCAGCGCCTGGGCGAGCGAGCCCGAACCACGGCGATCCGTCAGCAAGGGCATTCGTAGATTGGACCACAAACGCATATGCGACTTTTAATTATCGAAGATGACAAAAACGTCGCTTCATTTGTCAGCAAAGGCCTGCAACAAGCCGGGTACATGGTCGATATCGCAGACAACGGTAAGGATGGATTATTCCTGGCCACGACAGAAACCTACGACGTAATCATCGCTGACCGCATGTTACCAGGGGTCGACGGATTGACAATAATTCGTACGCTGCGCGCTTCCGACATCACAATACCGGTGATTATTCTGAGCGCCCTTGGCGAAGTCGATGATCGAGTCGATGGCCTCAAATCCGGGGGCGACGATTATTTAGCGAAGCCATTTGCATTTTCTGAGCTTCATGCCCGAGTTGAAGCGCTGACCCGACGACAACGCGACAGTCGCGGCGCGGAAAGTTCTGTGCTTGAGATTGGCGATCTTAGAATGGATTTACTGCGCCGACAGGTGGAGCGTGCCGGTCGCAAGATCGAGCTACAGCCAAAGGAGTTCGAATTGCTGGAATTTCTCATGCGTCACGGTGGTCAGGTCGTGACCCGTACGATGCTGCTCGAGGGCGTCTGGCGCTATCATTTCGATCCGCAGACGAATGTTATTGATGTCCACATCAGCCGATTACGCGCGAAAATTGACAAGGGGTTTGAGCAACCACTGTTACACACCGTACGCGGTGCCGGTTATCGATTGGAAACGGGAGACGTGAACTTGAGTTCGGATCCAGCGTGAACGCTACGCGCGATCGACTGTTGGTTTTATGTGCTGATTTGCGCGGCCGAAGCAACGCAGCATGAGGAACTAACCGCTGATGGCGCTGGATACTGTCAACGTTCGCTTGCTGCTTCGAACCAGCACGTTCCAATTGTCCGTGCGCTACATGCTCTTGTTCACAATTTCTGTACTGGTGTTGTTTGGCATTCTGTATTGGTCGACCGTCGGTAGCCTCTATCGCGAGATTAACGCGACGATAGAAGCGGAAATTTCCGGCCTCGCCGAACAATACGAACGTCAGGGTTTGAGCGGTTTAATCGATGTCGTCGCCAAGCGCGTCCAGCGCAAACAGGACGAGCGGTCAATCTACCTGTTCGCGGATTCAAGTCTGCGACTGTTGGCGGGCAACATGGACCACTGGCCGCAGGATCTGTTGGCGACCGGACGTTGGTTCGAATTCAACAAAGCAACAGCTAACGGAGGTACCGTTCCCGTGCGCGCCAAGGTGCTGAGCGTTGGACGCAATTTGCGATTACTGGTCGGGCGGGAGATTCATGAACTGGCAGAATTGAAGCGGGTATTTAAGCGCGCAGCGATTTTGGGCATTGGCGCCGTTCTGTTAGTCGCATTTACGGGTGGCCTTTTTATTAGTATTGCAGCAGAGCGCCGTGTCTCGATGATCAATCGGACTGCGCGGCAAATTATTGAGGGTGATTTAAGTCAACGCATACCGCTTATTGGTAGCCGCGATGAATACGATAGCTTGGCAATCAATATCAACGCGATGCTCGACCAGATTGAAGCCTTGTTGAGTGGTATCCGCCATGTTGGGGATAGCATCGCGCACGATCTCAAGACGCCATTAACTCGACTACGCAACAAGCTCGAGGAACTTAGCGTCGACGGCTCACGCGATGGCACGCAACAAATCGGTCTGAACAAATGCATCGAGGAATCAGACCGACTGTTAGCGACGTTTAATGCGCTGCTGCGGATCGCGCAGATCGAGTCGGGCGCTTATCGCAGCGCTTTTCGCACTATCGATCTGGCAGAGATTGCGCGCGATGCGTTTGATTTATATCAGCCGACGGCGGAGGAAAAGCAGATCACGCTTGCTTGCCACTGTGATTACACGGAACGCCTATTTGGCGATCGTGAATTACTGGCCCAAGCGATTATGAATCTGTTGGATAATTCGATTAAGTACGTGCCGGTCGGTGGGCACGTCGAACTCGCCATTCAAAGCGAAAGCGATCGAGTTAAGTTGACGGTTGCCGATTCCGGGCCCGGCATTCCCGAGGATGAAATTACTAATGTAGAACGACGTTTCGTCAGACTCGATCAAGCGCGGAGCGAATCGGGAAACGGGTTGGGCCTCACGCTAGTTCGAGCCGTGGTCGAGCAACACCGCGGTCGAATGATTGTTGAAAATACGGATCCGGGACTGCGCGTAAGCTTGGAATTACCGCGCTCGACGCTGGGCGCACAGTGATCCTGCTTGAGTGCATGAGCAGCTGTGGCGAGCGCGTCACACGGGCGCTTTCCCGCCAACGCGATCCTTACGAAAAATTAATGTGCACAGCCACGCTGCCGCAAGATCGAAATTCCCATACTACGTACAGCTGAATTTCCTACCATCCCCGCTTGCCGAACTCACAGAGCTCGTGGAGCTTGATCTTTCGGACAATCGGATCACCGATGTCAGCGCACTTGCTCGACTAAATAGCCGTTCCAAAATATCGATCAATTAAATTGAACTCAGGTGACATTCGGAGATCAGAGGTTGTATGTAGCAATCACCAATACCGAAAGAGGCCACCTGAGTATGAGTAGTTTAGTGAGATTGACCCGTCCACAGAAGCGTCGGTTAAAACGGATCGTCCAACGGTGCCGTGAGGCGCGGCCGGTACGGCGTGCACAGGTTGTGTTGCAATTAGCATCAGGGGTCGGCGTGACGGCGGTGTCCGAAGCCTTATCCGTTGCCCGTTCAACGGTTTACCGTTGGGCAGCACAATTCATGATCACGGGGGAAGCTTGCCTGACCACGTGTGATTCAGGTCGTCCTGCTTATACAGTCGATGAGACGCTACGCGAAACGTTAGTGGAATTGATCAGCCAACCGCCCAGTGATTATGACTATCTCCGCAGCACCTGGACCAGTGAGATGCTGGCTCAAACACTTGCCGAGCTACTCGAACGTCCCGTCCATGCCTCGACCGTGCGCCGAGAACTACCGAAATTGGGTCTACGTTGGCGCCGTGCTCGCCCAACGCTGTGTATCGCTCATCCGTACTCTGGCGAACGCAAGCGGGCGATCAATGAGCGCCTCGCCCAGCCAGAGCCAGGCGTCGAGGTTTTCTACGTCGATGAAGCTGACATCGACCTCAATCCCAAAATCGGCTTCCTCTGGTCGCCGGTCGGGAAGCAGCAAACTATTCCGACGCCCGGGAAAAATCAGAACCGCTATCTCGCCGGCGCCCTACATGCACGAACAGGACGCGTCGATTATGTCGAAGGCTTGCGTAAAAATACGGATCTGTTTTTGTGCTTGTTAGAGCACCTGAAACGAACCTACCGAAGTGCCCGAAAAATCGTCCTCATCGCCGATAACTACATCATCCATAAATCCAACCTGGCGCTAGCCTGGATGAAACATAATCCGAAGTTCGAAATACTGTTCCAGCCGGCTTATCAGCCCTGGGTAAACGACATCGAGAAACTTTGGAAACAGCTTCACGACAACATCACACGCAATCACCGGTATTCCACTATCGATAAATTGATGCGCGCTGTGCGAGCCTTTCTACATGCAGCTAGCCCCTTTCCAGGCAACTCCCCAAGTGTCGCAAAATTTGGATCAGCTATTTAGACAGTCTGCAACGAATTAATTTGGATAATAGTGCGCTTAAGGACCTATCTCCGTTGGAGAATCTTAGTTCGGTTGAATCCCTCAGCCTTCGCGGCAACGATGATTCGACTTGTTCTGCGTTGATGGACCTTAGAAAGGCGTTAGGAAAGAATCTCGTCATTAGCGACCAGGACTGCGATAATTTCTGAAACGCCATCACTGATCGTGAAACCTGTTTCGCACAATCGTCCGCGCGCCGCCTGCAAGCGTTTCTTCGAACATTAGTTTATGCGCGCTGGCTGATGGGTATTGCGAGTGAGTTTTTCCGGCATCATTGCGAGGACGCTGACCCTAGTACGGGTTTCCTAGAGAACTTTGCATCGACACTATTCGGGAATCAACGAAGAAAAATGTCGCCATATCTATTGCTATTGATTCATATTGGATCGGCCGTGTGGAGTGTGTACCACGTCCTCTTATTCAAACGCGATACGCGGGCTGCAACTGCGTGGATCACTGTTTGCCTCTTTGTGCCGATCGCCGGATCGATCGCTTACTATTTTTTTGGGATTAACCGAGTTCGGAAACGAGCAATTGGATTGCGGCGACGGTTTTTCGTACCGGACTACGAATCGGGACAACGAAAAATCGGTTACACCGCTGGCGAGGGAACCGATCTTATGGAGGCCGGCGGACGTATCACTGGCCGCGCGGCGACCCCCGGAAATGATGTCACTGCGCTTTATAACGGCGATTCGACTTATCCCGCAATGCTCGATTCGATCGGGCAAGCGAAAAGACGCGTACTGTTAGCAACTTACATCCTGAAGTTTGGCGAGACCGGCACGGCGTTCGCGAACGCACTGGCAAGCGCTGCCGCGCGCGGCGTTGAAGTCATGGTACTCGTTGACGGTATTGGCGATCTGTATTCTCTGCGTAATCCTTTAGCACGATTACGCAAGCAGCAAGTACAAGTCGCTCGATTCTTACCGCCGAAAATCTTCCCACCGAGTATCTACATCAATCTGCGCAATCATCGAAAACTGCTTGTCGTCGACGACACGGTCGCGTTCGCTGGCGGCATAAATATTAGCGACGAAAACACGACTCGTCGGGGATCGCCACGATCGATTACTGATGTACATTTTAGACTTCGCGGCCCGGTGGTCGACGAACTCGCGGCGCTATTTTTTCACGACTGGCAGTTCGCAACCGGCGCGCCGGCGGTGAAATCCATTTCCGGATCCGATCGGCAACAAGGAGACATGAGTTGTCGAGTCGTGGCTGATGGCCCTGATTCGGAGTTGGACACGTTGGCGCTTACGATCGAAACGGCGATCAGTGCTGCCACAAGCTCGGTGGATATTATGACGCCGTATTTTCTGCCCAGTCGGGAAATAACCGCCTCATTGCAATCCGCGGCCATGCGCGGCGTAAAGGTGAGGATCGTACTGCCTTCGAAATGCAATCTGTTCTTCATCAAATGGGCGCACCGGAACTCGCTCGGCGAATTACTGATGTGGGACATCGAAGCTTACTACCAGAGCGCACCGTTTTGTCATTCAAAATTGCTTTGCGTGGACGATAGTTATTGCCTAATCGGATCGGCAAACCTAGATCCACGTAGTTTGCGCTTGAATTTCGAATTGGGGATCGAAGTGTTTTCCACTGAGCTTAGTAATGAGCTGCGTAGCCACATTGCACGGGTTATCGCTGCAAGCGTACCAGTCACTTCCGCGGATCTTACGAATCGATCGGTGGGCGAAAGATTGCGCGACTCTGCAGCGGCGCTGTTCTCGCCGTACTTATAAATCCTAGAAAACGTCTGCGAACGTCGCGCGTAAGATACCCGACGTTTGCCGCGGCGCCGCGTGCTTGTTACCGTATCGGTTCGCCCTTGAGCTAGATCGAAGGACTAACCAGTAATATGACAACTGTTGAATTACCTGCCGCCGCGCTGCGGCTACCAAGCTTCGACTTCGATGACGTACCCGTTACATCCGTGTTCGAACTCGGCAGCCACGAACGCGCGCGCGAAGCGATCGATCTAGGGCTCTCGACGCCTAGCGATCACTACAACATCTGCGTGTTGGGACCGGATCAAGCGGGCCGGATGACGGCGACGCGCGCCTACGTCGAACAGTGGTCCCAAGGACAGCCAGCGTAGCCGGACTGGATTTACTTGCAGGATTTTAGCGTGCCCGGTTCACCGCGACCGCTGGCCCTACCTGCCGGAACGGGCTGTCGGTTTCAACGCGCGATGCATGCGCTGATCCCAGTGATCGGCCGCGAACTTGCCGCCGTATTGGCGAGCGAAGAATACTTGCAACAAGTGCGACAACTACGAACCCGCGACGAGGCTGATATTCGCGCACGTTCCGAACAGCTGGAGGCGCGTGCGCGCGAGATGGGTCTAGCATTAGTACCAACACCGCAAGGTCCCGTAGTCGCGGCACGCGATGAGGCGGGTGAAGTGGTGACATTAGAGTCGCTGTCGCCCGAGGCGCGCGATCGCTTGAGCACAAGCAGTAGCGAAATCCGCGATTCCCTCGGGGAGATCCAGCGCAGTGCGCTGCGTTTTCAGGCGCAATTTGTCGAGTCCGTACAGGCGTTGGAGAAAACTGTCGCGGCTCAATTGACCGGCGTCCTCATCGATACCGTTATTGCTGATTTTAGCGACCAGGGCGAGCTGGTGACCTGGCTCCAGGCAATGAAAGCGGACGTCGTTGAGCATTTTTCACTGTTCGTGCGACTGTCCGAGGACGTCCCTGCTGCAGAAACTGGCGGTGCGATGAGCCGTTATTCGGTGAATCTACTGGTCGACCGTAGTCGCGATTCCGGACGGCCTGTCCTGATTGAGCAGAATCCTAGTTATGAGAATTTGTTCGGCAAAATCGAGTATCGCCAAACGCAGGGCGGCGGAATAGAAACTGATGTTTCGCTGATTCAAGCCGGGTCCTTGCATTTGTCGAACGGCGGCGTGCTGATCCTGCGGGCCGCCGATATTGCCGAGCAGCCATTGCTATGGAGCTTTATCAAGGCCGCGTTACGCGACAGTGAGATCCGCATTGAAGAGTTCTACCGTGCGGGCAGCCCGCCGCTCGCGGGTGCGCCGAAACCGGTGCCGGTGCCTCTTAACCTCAAAGTTATTCTGATCGGACCACCGCGGGTGTACTACGCATTCTTCGCCCATGACGCGGAATTTTCGGCCGATTTTAAAATTCGTGCACATATAGATCCTACTGTGGCAGCGACACCAGAAAACCTATCTCGTTATGCGTCAATTCTCACCGCGCACGCGCGCACGCTAAAGCGAGTGCTCAGTCCTGATGCGATGCGTCGATTGTTAAGTATGGCGGCACGCTGGGCGGAACACCGCGACCGACTCACGTCGTCATACGAGTTGTTGTGCAACCTCATCGATGAAGCACAAACCGACGAAAGCGGCCAGGTAACGCACGACGCGATAGACGACGCCGTGCATGCGCGCCGGCGTCGCAATTCACAAATGGAGGACAACGTGCACCGCGCGATCCGCGATAAGCTGACGATTATAGAAGTGCAAGGCACGACCATCGGCCAGATCAACGGACTCACGGTTCAACAACTGGGTGACTATTCGTTCGGTACGCCGGCGCGGATCACCGCGCGATCTTCTGTCGGTCGGCCTGGTGTGATCAGCATCGAGCGGCTCGTGGCGATGAGCGGCCCGATCCAACAAAAAGGTTCCATGGTGTTACAGGGGATCCTGGCACGCCGTTTTGCCCGCAACGCGCCGATGTCGTTTGATTGCAGCGTCACATTCGAGCAATTATATGGTGGTGTCGAAGGTGACAGCGCGTCCATGGCGGAGTACATCGCGATCGTTTCTGATCTCGCCGATACCCCAATACGCCAGGACATCGCGATCACGGGCTCGGTGAACCAACTCGGCGAGGCACAAGTGATTGGTGGTGTGCACCATAAAATCGAAGGGTTTTATCGCACGTGTCGCGAACAAGGTGAACTCACTGGCACACAAGGGGTGGTCATTCCTGCCCGGAACCGGGGACATCTTGTACTGCGCGATGAGATCGCGGACGCCGTCGAGGCGGGAACCTTCCATGTCTTCACGGTCGACACCGTCGATGAGGCGGTCGCCTTGTTCACTGGTATGGAGGTAGGTCTGGCCGCGAATGGCGACGTGCTTGCCCAAGGGGACACCGTCTATGGACGGGTCCTAACGACACTCCGGAAGTTTGACGAATTGCTCGCAGTGCGTCACTTGTAAGGCGCCAACACGCTTGTTGACCAGAAACCTAGCGGCGACAATCCTCGATCCGTGGCGCTAATAGCGCACCCGGGAGATTTTCTGGAGCACGACTTAGGTGCTCTATTTTCTAGGTTTTGTTTGCGAACGATGCTGACCCATTCGATTTGATGTAGCAAAGCGAGAATAAGTCACTAACGCTCGGCCGTAGTAAGTGGCCGCCAAGCTGGCTCGCAGTCAGGGTCGCGTAGCCGATTTGACTGGCTAGAGCGCACCACCAAGGCAAGGCGATCAGTACATAGATCGCGAGGCCCGCGACTGGCCGCAACAAACCTACGAAATCCTTACGCGTTTGGTTGTTCACGCTCACGTACAGGATTTGCGCGGCCACCAGCAGCGGTATGTGCGGCCCCTTCGACAAGGTCGCGAGGCCAAGGCAGGTCCACATTAAGACTGGGCGGCCATGGCCGGGCGGCGGATTTCATATAGTGAGCACGCAATGTCGCGACGAAAGCGGCAAACGCCGCAAGTATCCAGAAGGAATACTGCATGTCGACACGTGCGTCGTGGGTGTGGGAAAAGTACCCCGAACTCGTAATGAATAAGGCCATCGCAACCATCCCAACGCGGGGGCAGTAAATGCGCATGCCCAGATAGAATCGGCGCGCGACAATACGGCGTCGCCGCGGGTCAACGCGTCGATCAGTGTAGCCTTAGTGTTATTCGCCTGTGCGGCAATGCCTGGCGAGAACTCTAGGCGCAAGCGTCGCTCGATTTGTCGTCCACGCTGTAAACCGACAAAGGCTCGTGGAGCGGTACAATACACCGACCTTATTGCGAGAACCTGCTATGCAAAGCGACCAAAAAGCGAATTTAAGAACCGCGTTTTACCACGACGAAAAGTGCTTATGGCATAGCACAGCTGGACTTTATTCGTTGATTTTGCCGGTTGGCGGTTGGGTACAGCCTCCGGGTGGCGCAGGTCTTGCGGAGTCTCCGGAATCGAAACGTAGAGTGGTGTCACTATTGCAAGTTTCGAGCTTGGCGAAACAGCTTGAGTTCGTGACGGCACCGATGGCGTCGGAATCTGATCTGCTGAGAGTGCATCCGCAGTCGTATCTGGATAAATTCAAAGCCCTGTCTGATGCGGGTGGCGGCGAGCTGGGCATGTACGCGCCGTTTGGGCCAGGTAGCTACGAAATTGCCAAGCTGTCAGCAGGTCTCGCTATCGATGCAGTGGATAGCGTATTCACGCGAAAGTTTAATAATGCCTATGTGATGTCGCGGCCACCGGGTCACCATTGCTTGCCTGATCAAGGTCTCGGGTTTTGTTTGCTAGCCAATATTGCGATTGCCGTTGAAGCCGCGAAAGCGAAACACGGCATCGAAAAAATAGCGGTGCTGGATTGGGATGTGCACCATGGCAATGGGACGCAAACGATTTTTTACGAACGTGACGACGTTCTGACAATTTCTTTGCATCAGGAGGGTTGCTTCCCGCCGGGTTACAGCGGTGCCTCTGATCGCGGCGCCGGCAAAGGCGACGGGTACAACATCAATGTTCCGCTCCTACCGGGCGGTGGACACGACGCGTATATGTACGCGATGCAGCGAATCGTCACGCCAGCAATCGAACGCTTCAAACCTGACTTAATTGTTGTCGCTTGTGGACTAGACGCAAACTGTGTCGATCCGCTTGCGCGAATGTTGGCGCATTCCGGTACGTTTCATGAACTCGCGAAGCAGACGATGGCGCTCGCGGAGCGCTTCGCCGAAAGTCGCATCGTCATGGTGCACGAGGGGGGCTACGCGGAATCGGCCGTGCCATTTTGCGCGCACGGCGTACTTGAAGCGCTGTCTGGCGAAAAAAGCAATGTTGAAGATCCGACCCGCGAAATTTGCGAACTGTGGCAACCCAACGAACGCATGAGGGCATTTCAACGCCAGCTAATCGATGAGATGGCTGAAGCTTAACGCCACGACGAATTTTGCGTCACTAAGGTTCTTACAGAATCTGTAAATTATTGTTCGTTCGGGCAGGCGTGTGATCTGGGACGCGAGTGATTCACGTGCAACCGTAAGCGGATCTCAAGATACTTCGCTAAATCCCGACACGATGCGCGATAGGTGATTCCCTCAGCGGCATGCTCCGCCAGCGGCCCGCCCAGGTGGACAGGCCGCACTTGGATGATCTCAGCTTGCCAGTTTCTTCAGTTCGGCAAGCGTGTCGCTAGGCTCTGGACGCGCTGTGTAATCAGGGTCGACGTCAGTCGCATGGACAATGCCGTCGCTACTAACTACGATCCGACCTGGCATCGGCAATGTCCAACTGTCATCTCCGTTATTGTTCGGCAAATCGATGCCAAATCCGCGGTAGATGTCGCCTAGTTGACCTTCCACTTTAAAGCGCAAGCCGAGTTTGTGCGCGTAGTTATTACCGGGGTCGCTGAGAATATCGAACCCTAGCTCGTGCGACTTGACCATCTTCGCATTGAACTCGGCGACTTGCGGGCTTAGCGCAACCAAAGTTGCGCTTTGCGCTTCGATGTCTGACAGAATTTCTTGCAAAGCGTACAGCTCTGCATTGCAGTAGGGTCACCAATGTCCGCGAAAAATCGTTAATACCACCGCCCCGCGCGACAATAATATTTTGGAACTAATCGCTACGCCGTTCTGATTATTCAGGGTAAAAGGCGGCAATTTGTCGCCAACTTTGATCACACCATCCATGATGCCAGATTTGCGCAACGCATCCGTCGCGGCAAGCATCACCTTCAAGGAGTCTGGCGGGATTTTTTTTGCTGCACCTTCTTTGATCGCGTTCAACTTAGTCTGCAAGGACATACTTAAAACCTCCGTTATTTAGCTGTCGTATTCTGTGCCATTACGAGCAACGTCCGCCGGTCGGTTATTTAACCTTTGTAATCAACAGTAATGCACCGGCGATCGGCCCATTCAGTTGAATTAAATTATACAAAACGGACATTGCCCCTGTCGTTGCCTAATAACGCCTCACGCAGCGAGCTCGCGTAGTCGACCAGAGATCAAGGTGCGTGCTTCAGACATGATGCGGTCGATGAGTTCCTTGACCGTTGGGATGTCGTGGATCAGCCCGGCGACCATGCCGCAAGACCACGCCCCGGCATCCATATCACCATCGAGCATGACCTTAGGATAAACACCCGCGACTTCTTTGACGATGTCCTCGAATGAGATGTGGGCACCTTGCGCACGTTCAATCTCAAGGACGCGTTCAACCGCGGCATTGGTGAGAACGCGCTCCGTGTTGCGGAGCGGACGCATGATAAGACGCGTGTCTAACTCGCTCGCGGCGAGAATTGCTTGCTTCACATTGCCGTGAACAGGAGCCTCTTGGGTCGCGATGAAGCGCGTTCCCATGTTCATGCCATCTGCTCCCATCGCCAGCGCTGCGACGAGTGATCGTGCGTCCGCCATACCACCGGATGCGACGAATGGCACTTTCAGTTCATCAGCTGCGCGCGGCAGCAAGATCATGTTCGGGATGTCGTCCTCCCCGGGATGACCGCCGCATTCGAAGCCGTCGATAGACAAGGCATCGCACCCGACGGATTCGGCCTTGAGCGCGTGACGCACGGTCGTGCATTTGTGGATCACCGTAATACCGTGTTCTTTAAGCATGGGCATCCATTTGGCGGGATTGTTACCTGCCGTCTCAACGATACGGATCCCACCGTCGACAATAGCCTTCACATAGCCTGGATAATCGGGAGACTCAATAACGGGCAGAAAAGTTAGATTGACGCCGATCGGCTTGTCAGTCATTTCGCGGCAACGGGCGATTTCTCGCGCCAGCAGCGCGGGTGTTTTTTGCGTGAGGCCGGTAATGATGCCGAGCCCACCCGCGTTCGAGACCGCCGCAGCGAGTTCCGCAAAACCGACGTAGTGCATGCCGCCTTGAATAATGGGATGTTCGATGCCGAGTAGTTCTGTGATTCGTGTTTTCAAGACTGTGGTCTCCAATTAGTTTCTAAATTCGTCAGGCCTCCGGCCCAACAAGGACCAGCGCACGCTCGCGCGTGTAACATTACTTTCAAACCATCGACCGCGCCAAGTGGTATCGTGGCCAGCCTGCAAACAAATGCGCTGCGGGGAAGCATCGCCACGGCAAAGCGAATGTCCAATACCGAAACGTTTCGTGATTTATGTTTTCGTAATCGTTCGATTTAGTTCGCTGATTCATTCGAAGTGAATACCCTGCAGCTTCGAATTGAGAAATAACTGTCCGTCCTAGAATCAAGCGAGGAGCACGGTCGCGAATGTAGTGCTGTTTAATGATTCATCCCTTGGCCGAAAATACTTCTTACCGCCGGCCATACTAGCTTCGTTGATGGACGTGCGCAGAGCTGATGTTCGTCACTTGCTAGTTGATTGCGACTACAGAAGGGGATCGCGAAACGACCGCAAAACTTTGTTACCCCGATCATTACATTTCATAGGGTAATCACTTGGTGAACCATTCGAACGCACGGATATCGATCAACAGCCGATGGCACTGGACAAAAACGGTGCGAGCAGAGCGCTAGCAGACTCACTAAGTGATTGAATATTCGAAAGCGATCCTGTGGCACGATAGTTGCTCAGCTACTAGTACGGGCCATGCTTAGTTTGGACCGAGATTACTGAACCTTCGTTAAAAAAGGTTCATTTGGTGGGAGTCCTTCCCCAGGGGATTCCCTTGATGTTTTGCCTCTACTTGGTGGCAGAGGATTACTTTCCCCTGCCACCCTTTTAGGCCTTCGTTCGATTGCAAAGCCTGCCGTCTCGCGATTTGATGCTCAGCCAATTTTCGGCAGAATGTCTTCCTTCAGCTCGCGCATGTCGTCAATCGTCTTCTGCGTCGGGGTGCCGCTGAACGGTGGCCATAGCATCGGCATCGTCATGCCGGCTTCTTTATATCGTGCGAGATTGTCGGTAATTTGTTCGGCGGTACCGACCATCGTCGGGGTCAATTTCCCGTTCGGTGTTTGATCAGTTTTTTCCTTCGTGATTTCGAACGGCATCATGCTTGAAATTTCCAGCGTGTCGATAGATTGCGCGCTGCCGATCTTCTCGAGTTCTTCTTTGATAGAGCGGCGCCACATCGCGATTGCTTCGGGGGTGTCCATGATCCCAATCCAGCCGTCTAAAGCGTACTTGGCGATCCGCTTGGCGGACGTTTCAGGATTAACGAGCCCCGAAAAATACATCGGTGGCCGCGGTTTTTGCACTGGTTTCGCGCCGAATCCGCATTTTTGAAATGACGCGAACTCACCTTCGTAGGCGAACAATTCATTACCCCAGATCCCTTGCATCACCTCAATGGTCTCGCGCACATGCTTGTTGCGTTTCTTGAAAATGTGCGCGGCGCCAGCTGCTTGGAACTCTTCCGGCATCCAACCGGTGCCGACTCCGACGTTGATCCGGCCGCGTGAAAGATGATCCCAAGTTGCGACCTCGGCCGCCATAATCGCGGGCGCACGAAACGGGGTGACCATAATACTGACACCTAGGCGTACTTTTTTGGTTATCGCGGCCAAATACGGAATGAGTGGTGGGCCTTGCAAATACTCGCCGCGCGCGCTGACCGGGAGCTGCTTCGGGAACTCCGCCATCGCACCGAAAGATTTTTCGAGTTGCCCTTTGTCCGACACCTCGGGAACGACAATTCGGTCTAGGGTCCAAATCGAATCGAAATCGAGCTCTTCCGCTGCGGCAGCTAGCGAGTCGATCTCGTCGACGGTAATTTTGTCTCTAAAGTTCGGCATGTATAGTGCGAGTTTCATGAAAGACGTCCTCTTTAAATTTCTATTCAGGGCAGACACAACCCTGCTATTTATTGGTTACTTAATCGCCGTGCGATGTCGCGACCTCACTCGACCGCGGCACCGATAGCGTAGCACGCGAATTCGGCTCTCCAGCGCGGCATGTGTTCATCGCAAAATCAAATTTTACGACGGCCACGAATTAATTGTGCGCGCTTCAGCACAGTGATTTTCGATACTTACCTGGCGATGTACCAAACCATCGCTTAAACATCTTGCCAAAATTCGCCGGGTTGTCGAATCCCAAACTGGCTGCAATTTCTCGAACGGTAATGCCGTCGTTTGTAAGCAGTTCGCGAACCCTTGCGCGTAGAAAATCATCTGTGACGTCTTGATAACTCGTTCCCAAATGTCGCAGTCGCCGGATCAGCGTTCGTTGTGACAAGTGCAGCGCGCCGGCGACTTCACGTAGAACGGGTAATGGACGTCGTTCGTCGTCGCGTTCGAACGCGCGGCTCAAATATTCACGGACCTGGCCCAGCGTTTCTCTTTCGCGCGATGAAGCCATGGTCGCCGCGCATTGCGCTACTGCATGCGCCCAGGTTGATTCGATGTAACCGATGTTCTTCAAACTGCGCCATTCGGTCGGAATCGAGAAGGCGTTGCAATGCGCATTGAAGCTCACGGAACATTTGAAGTACTCGAGGTAGCGCGCCGCGTATACGGTCGGCGGATAGCTGAGCGAGAGCGCTGCCTTGCCGAGATCGACGCCGTAAACCGTATCGAGGTGCTGTTGTAGGATGATCATCGGCGTTTCGACGAGTAGCGGTGTGGCTGCGCCGAGATCGATCAGAGGAAATAGCTCAGCGCGAAAACGATCGTGATCGCGGCGACCTTGCATATCCATATAGGGAATGCGACTCGGAAAGTAGCGAACAAACGCATCCAGCCCGTCACCTAAGGTCGGTGCGCTCAACAGCGCGATACTTGTCGACCCATGGAAATGATCCGTCAAGGTCCCCGCCCACTTAAGATACCACGCAGGGTCGTCAGCGAGATTGAGCGTGTTGTGAATGTATTGCAGCGCCTGACGGACCATGATCCGGCAGTCCGGATCGTCGAGCATAGGCGCATCCAACCCCGTCCCACAGAGCAACGATTCCGCTTCGAACAGGCGCAGTAAATGTCGGCCATAGGTGGCGGGCATTTGCAGTTGTTCAATCGTCTATGACCGCATCGCTCATCGGGCGCTGGTGAAACTGGCACTAAAGTAACTGATATTGGCATAAGCGTCTCTAGGTCAAGGCCCGACGGGCTCTTAGCAGCTAGGACAGAACCCGAATTCCTTCAGTGCAAGGAAAACGCTCGAGAATCCTCTGCAGATGTCGCGCCAAAAACATTATTTGCGAGACGCCCATCGTCTGCGGTCGCTAAGGGATCATTCGATGCTGCGACGAGTAGCCCGCAGCCAAATATGAGCAATCGTATCGTTAGCTGCATCATTTCAATTCAGCTTCGGCAGCGAGCGGCTGTGTGAATGCCGGCTCAGCAAAAATAACATTATTGTCTGCGCGTAATATTGATATCGACGCAACCAAGTTACGCAAACTCGTATTCATGTAGCGCTGGGCACGCGGCAAAAACAAGCGGATCGCAGCCATAGTTGATAATTTGAACGTGCATTCGTCGCCTTAAGCGCGCTAACGTCCCGGTACCGCGGCTGCGGCTTTAGCTTGTAACTCCGCCTGAGTCGCACGGTGCATTCCCGATCCGGTCGCGATGCTTGCGACTGCGGTTTTTGCGTGCGCTGATAAATCGAATTGGTCGAGTTTGATCTCTCCAGCCATTACTGCTTGTTTCCACTGCTGATGGGCCGGTTCACGCGCGTGAAATTCTGGCATGACTTCCTTCGAGAATAATTCCAAGGATTCGCAAATATCACGATGGGAAGTTTTGCCGGACTGATTTAGCAGAATAATTTGATCGACATTTACTGCTTCAAACTCACGCAGTTTCTGCCGGATCGTGTCTGGCGACCCGATCAAACCAGATTCAAATGCCGATTTGGCCTTATCTCCCGATCGCCACTGCTGGTATTCATTCCAGAGATCGACGGTCCCGGGCTCGTAGGTGTGCGTACCGTTGTAATCAAGACAAAATATAAAAAACGTCCATCCTTCGGCTTTCTCGCGCGCCAGTTCATCAGTCTCGGCGCACATAAAGCCAGATACCACTGCAAGGTTCGGGTTTAATTGATATTCGCAAAGCTTCTCCACTTGGTCACTGGAGATAATGCTGTAATAACGGTTAACCCAAGCCTGTGCGCCTTCAGGGCTCGCGAATTGAAAACCCAATGCGCCGATGCCGCGTCGCGCCGCATATTCAATCGTATTGAGATTTGAGCACGCAACCCATAATGGCGGATGAGGCTTTTGCAACGGTTTAGGGATCACATTGCGACGGGGAAAGTCCCAATATTGTCCGTGAAATTCCCAATCCGTACTTGTGAAGCACGGGATCATCGCACGGAACCCTTCCTCGTAGATGTCTCGTTTGACGCGGACCTTCGCGCCGAACGGATGGAGTTCAGTTGGCCCAACGCCTTCGCCGGTTCCGAGTTCGACTCGTCCACCGCTTAATAAATCAAGATTGGCGACCTGTTCGGCGACTCTGATCGGATGATTCGTCGTCAGTTGAAAAACGCCGTGGCCAAGCCGAATGTTCTTCGTTCGCTGGCTTGCTGCTGCCAAAAAGGCCGTTGGTGACGACCCATGCGAGTATTCTTCGAGAAAATGATGCTCGACTTGCCAAGCGTAGTCATAGCCGCATTGGTCAGCAATTTCGACCTGCCGCAGCGCATTTTGGAAATGTTCGTATTCGCTGGTCTCGGTCCACGGCCGCGGGATCTGATGTTCGTAGAAGACGCCAAATTTCATCGCTCGTACTCCTCTAAATTAGCTCAATCAGTAGAAAGGAGTGCCACTCGGGATCCTAATTTTTCTACAGTAGGTACAAGTTAAATTCCAATGTTCGTGCATAACGCACTGATTTGGTGAAACGCGGAGTCACACAGATCTCCCTCGTCAGATCTCGACATCCTTTAGCCACCATAAGGGAATTCTAACCCTATTCCGAGATCGTAGACGCCGTTTAGCCTGTCCGGATTTTCCCAACAACGCGGTTTACGCGGGACAACGCGAGCGGCGTCATTCATCTCCTTCACATGTCAATCTACCAGTAGGTCTGACCGAGACCTGAAGGGTTCTTGCAATTCCACAATTTCATATCCACGGCGGACGCGTTCTAGTACATTCTGACCCCACGCAATTGTGGTTCAATTGAAGGATCCCGCGCATGACTATGCCATACGTCGACATATCCGACGGTAGAAGTTTCACCCAAGGCTTCCCGCACGAATTCTTTACGTGGTTGCGTGAACACGATCCGCTTTACTGGCATGAACCCACTGATGTTACTCCAGACGGTGAAGGATTTTGGGTCGTGAGCCGCCATGCTGACGTGGACACCATCATCATGGATCCTAAAACATATTCTTCTGACAAAGCGGGCGGACGAACCGCCGGCGGCACGACTATTAAGGACGAAATATCGGCCGGTAATGCCATGAATCAAACCGACGATCCGTTGCACCGCCGCTTACGCGCAACCGTGAACGAAGGCTTCACCGTCAAAGCGATCGGCGAACTAGAGGAAGAACTACGCTCGCGGACGCGCAAGCTACTCGGCGAAATTTCTAGCGGCGATCACGTCGATTTCGCAATGCGTATCGCGCGCGAGATACCGACCCAAGCAATCTGCATCGTGCTTGGCGTGCCAGAAGAAGATCGGCTGATGCTTGCAGACTGGATTGATCGCGGAATCGAGACCCAATCGGACGCCGTGATCGCAGTGGAGTATTCGCGAAAAATTCGCCGTTACGGTCAAGGCTTAATCGAGCGCAAACGTGCACAACCCGTGGATGACATTTTTTCGACGATCGTACACGCGCGATTTGAAACCGATGGTTCTACGCTGTCCAACAATGAACTACGGTCATTTTTCGGCTTGCTCTTTCCAGCTGGCGCTGAAACAACGACCCGCGCGATCAGTGGCGGCATGCTCGCATTAATGGAAAATCCGAACGCCTGGCAGCGGTTAAAATCAGATCCGTCGCTAATGAAAACCGCGGTCGAAGAAATTCTCCGCTGGACCACGCCATCATGCTACAAACGCCGCACCGCCACTCGAGATGTCAAACATTCTGGCAAGACCATCCGCGAAGGCGACAAAGTCACGTTCTGGGAAATGTCCGCCAATCGCGATGACCGAGTTTTCAATGATCCCTTCTCGTTCGATGTCGCACGATCGCCAAACAAACATCTTGCGCTCGGCGCCGGGATCCATTTCTGCCTGGGTTCGGCGCTGGCCCGCTTGGAATTGAAAGTCGTGTTCGAAGAGTTGCTTAAATGCGGGCTCAATTTCACGCTTGACGGCGATCTCGTGTGGACACCAAATAATCGACTCGTCGGACTCATGTCGCTACCAGTGAAGGCTAAGGCCGCCTAATGCGATTCTTGCGGGGTTAATTTGGGCGCGCCAAGCAGTAGGATAAATGCCGCGAAACACGTTGCTCCGGCGACGCCAAATATCGTTGGATAGCCAGTCGCTATCGCGAGCATCCCTAAGAAATAACTGCCGGCCGCAAAGCCAATATTGAACGCGCCGTGGACGGCGCCCATTGCTTTGCCACGCTGGCTTTCGGGGGCGTAGTCGACAGCCACAGCGTTGAGTGCTGGATAGAACATTCCGTGGGCTAAACCGAGCAAAGCGCCGGTTAAGAATAAGCCAAGCGGCTCAAGCCATATGAGTGCGAATGGCGCGCATACGTAGAGCAGTAAGGCGGCCTTGGCGACTCTTAATCTTCCTAATCGATCAGCGAGTCCACCGAGGCCGACGCGAACCGACATCGCGGCCACTGCATAGGCCAGAAGGAACGTCGACACCTGCGAGAAACCAAGCGTCAGAGCCCAAGGTTGGTAAAACGTAAAGACACCGCCGAATGTCACACCCACCATCACGAGCACGATCAAGACGCGTTGCAAACCGGGCCGGCGAATAACTTGCAACATACTCGTTGGGTTGTCGCGCGTGCGAATTTTACGCGGTTCCGGAATGAGGAGTACCAGGAGCGCGCCGATACCCGCGGCAATGACGGTCATACCGAATACAAGCGCCCAACCGAATTGTTGCGCGATCCATTCTGCCAGCGCAGGACCAATGGCATTAGTCGAGATCATAACGGCGCCGAATAAACCAATCGCTTGCCCAAGGCGCGCAGGCGGCGCGATATCTGTGGCTAGTGTCGATAAAGACACATAAAAAAACGTGAAAGCGAACCCTTGCAAAATTCGCAGAATCCACAGTAGCGGCCCGACACTATCGACGATCAGAAACCCGGCACAGGCCACCGCGAATAACACGGCACCCAAGGATGCAAATCGTTTGCGCCCATGTCGATCGATTAAACCGCCAACGAGCGGAACGGAAATTACCGAAGCAAGCCAAGAGATAGCACTCACGCTACCAATCGTGGATGCGTCGGCGGCCAACTGAACGGCGAGAAATTTTGGCAGTAGAAAGTAGGCCGAAAAAGACAGGCCGAATATCGCTGCGCTGACTAATAGCAGCCCGAATTCGCGCGTGAGTAATGGTGCTCGAGGGCCCGCGGGGCGACCTGGAAGCGTCGTATCGGTCGTCATAATTTACTCGTTATCTTAGTTTCGCCGCTAAGCATCTGTCGCACTTAGGGTCCGTGACAAAACTAGTCGATCGGTTTCGGCATGCGCTGTACAACGAGCGAGGCTCTATCGTGTAGTTCCACTCGCCATGAAATCGATGGGGTCTTATCTTGACCGTTGCCATGTCGGCGTCGGATACCTTGCGCCCTTTGTCGTAGCCGTGTGAGTCGAGTTCACATTGCACTTCAAGTCCCGTTGCTGTCGTTGTCGCTGCGATCAAATTCACCACTGTTTGATAGGTATGCAACGGCTTGCCGCGCCAGTTCATCGTGATAAATGAAAATAGGCGATGCTCGATCTTGTTCCACTTGCTCGTCCCAGGCGGAAAGTGACACACCGTGATCGGCAGTTTGAGTTCGTCAGCAAGCCGCTGTAACTCAAGTTTCCACAGCCGCGTTCGGTATCCGTTGCTGCCACCACAATCCGCCGTAATGAATAACCCGTCCGCCTCAGGGTATCGTTCCTCGCCCATCGTGTACCACCAGCGACGGATTGTTTCTACGGCAAACTCCGAGGTATCCGCGCTGATCCCAACGCTCACCCAGCCGGAGTTGTCCTGCAGATCGTATACACCATACGGACTCACTCGACCCAACTCACCCTTGAAATCATGAACATCTACCGGCTCGGGTTCGCCCTTCGGTCGATATTCCCGACCACCGTTCTTATAGGCGCCAACCAGCTCTTTCTTCTTCGTATCAACCGAGATCGCCGGATTGTCTGTTTCGAAATGCCGCTTGGTTTGTGCGTTGATGTACTCAAACTGCGCATCCCGATCGGCATGCTGCGCGCCTTCCAGTGTCTTGCGGTTCGCTTGAAGCCGGTAGTCTAAGTACTTCAGTAAGCGACCTACCGTTCGATAACTCACCGCGTGCCCCATGCACACCAATTCTTCCGCCAAAACCCGAAGGCTTTTGCACGTCCAGCGCAACGCCGACTCTGGATCGCCTCGCGTACTCGGCTCGACCAGCGCCTCCAATGCGACCAATAACTGCGGATCTTCTTCTATCTTGCGCCGCCGTCCCCCACCGGGGCGACGCACTCGACGCTTCTCTTCTGCCCGCACTTCAGCTTCGTTGCGGCGACGCAGTTCGTTGATCCCTTTGCCGATCGTTGACGGCACGATGCCCGTCCCGCGATGCACCAACGCGATGCCCCCACGACCCAGCGTCATCGCTTCCGACGCCGCCCACTCGCGCCGACCGCGCTCATCCAGCGAACCGCGGATTAAACGATACTGCTCTCTGATTTGCTCTTCGGTTTTCATGACCCGAGAGCCTGATCTCGTTTAGACTATCCGTCAAGTTATTTTGGCACGGGCCCTAAAGGCCGTTCGTTACTTACAATTTAGAGAAACCACTGCGAGCCCATCGTGCGGGGCGTGCTCTTTATCGCATTGATTGTTCAGTCAACAACGCAATCCTGTTCATGCCCAAGTCCCGCCTTAACAAGACCGTCTCGGTAATGCATCAGATCTTCTGCTCGTCGAAAAGGCATACGCGAAAGATGCACTTCTAAGTCAAAATCCGGATATGCATCCAGATAGATTTGCGCCATCGCTCGTGCCTCATCAAGTCGACCAGCATTAGCGAAAGTCGCAGCGATCCAACGATGGAAATAACTTGTTGGATTGTCTAGTTTTCCCCACTCGGCGATTGCATCGTCGTAACGCCGTGCGTTGAAATACGCGACGACGTAAATGGACCGCTGCCATTGTGCGAGATTCTGGGTCAAACCAAAAGCCTGATCGAGCCGTTGGAGTGCTTCCTTCGGCGCGCCATTGTGGCTTAGCACTGTGGCTAGGAATACGTAGCCATCTGGATCATTTGGATTTAGCGCAATGCCTTTTTCAAGCGATTCGAGCGCCTTGTCCAGGTTTTTGCTGTAAAAGTAAACTTGTCCAAGAGCGAGTCGGTTGGAATGGGACGCCGGATTTACAGCGACACCTTGCAGCGCGATCTCTAGCGCCTTGGCCAGTGTGCCCTGCGGATCATCGGTCCAATATTCGTTATAGGCACTCAGGTAACTCCACGCCAAGCTAGCGTAGGCACGCCCGTACTCCGGATCCACCGCGATGGCTTGCTCGTACAATTTTCGCGCCGCGCAATTGTCTTGTTCGTTCAAACGAAACCACAGCTCTCGGCCGCGTAACACGAGTTCGTAGGCTTGGAGGTTTTCCGTTCGCTCGTCGCTGCGTGAACGTCGGCGCTCGCTGTCGAGTAATTTTCCGATCAGGGTCGCGACGATCTTTCCGGTTAATTCATCTTGCACTGCAAAGACGTCTTCGAGCCGGCGATCGTATCGCTCAGCCCAAAGGTGGTGACCGGTGACGGCTTCGACCAACTGGGCGGACACGCGAACTCGGTCTCCGCCTTTGCGCACACTTCCTTCGAGGATGTAGCGAACTTTCAATTCTTCGCCGACGGTTTTCACATTGACCGCTTTGCCCTTGTAAGTGAATGTCGAATTTCGCGCCATGACCACCAATTCTTGGAAGCGTGATAATTCGGTAATGATGTCTTCGCTGATACCGTCGGCGAAATAAATCTCGTCGGCATCGTCGCTCATGTTTGTAAAGGGTAGGACTGCGATAGACGGCCGGTCAGGTAGTTGATTATCGGACTGCTTAGCACGGCTGGCCGGGTCTGAGTTCGCGCCGCGTGTGGCGTGTCCAATTTGGTAGACCCGGATCGGACGCACGATATTCTTCACTTCGTGCTCACCTATAAATTCAATCGCCGGTTGAATTTTACCTTCGATAAAATCGTGTACTTGGCCCGAGACCGTTATACCGCCGGGTTGAGCAAGACTCTCTAGCCGTGCCGCGATATTGACCCCGTCGCCATAAATCGTTCCGTCTTCTTGCTCAATGACATCGCCGAGATTGACGCCGATGCGAAACTGCATCTGACGCTCGCTCGCCAACGGGGCGTTAAGTATTGCAATCGACTGTTGGATTTCAAGCGCACACTGAACTGCGTCGACGACACTACTGAAGACCGCTAGCACGCTGTCACCGGAGGTATCGACGACCCGTCCATCGTGGGCCGAAACGTGCTTACGGAATACGGCTCGAGATGAATTAAGTGCGCTTAATGTCGCGTGTTCGTCCACGCCCATTAATCTCGAGTAGCTCACGACATCCGCACTTAGGATCGCGGCAATTCTGCGCTTCGCGTCTGTCATGTTGGCAAGATATCCATTAACAGTAAAGTTACTTTCGCGGCCGACATGGGTGTCAGCCATGAGCTCTCGTCGACGTGTTTCAAGTCCATTGTACGCCGATACCCACGGCCTCCCGAACCGGGTGCGCCGGATCTAGATGGGGCGCGTTGTCCAAATTACAAGGGAGCGGCTTCTTCAAACCTGGTGAGGCTCCTAGTTTATTGGTCGAATCGCCAATATCGCTGTTCAAATTGCGCTTAGGAAATCGCCGAGCGCGCGATTAAATTCTTGGGGGCGTTCGATATTCGAGACATGCGCAGCATCAAGCTCTACATAGACCGATCCGGCCACCCGTTTTTGCATCTCTCGCATTGCGGCGACTGGCGCACCTTGATCGTGCATTCCGGAAATAAACAGGGTCGGCAATTCGATTTGCCCGAGGCGTTCCAGATAATTTAGTTGCTTTAACGCGCCGCAGCACCCTAAATAACCTTTTACTGGAGTCGCCGCGATCATCGATCTCACTGCAGCCATTTCTTCTGGACGTGTTTTGATCGTGGGTTCCGTGAACCAACGTTGCAGGGTTCCGTCAAGAATCGGCTCGAGTCCTCCGGCAGTAATTGCGGCAATACGCTCGTCCCATATTTTTAAGCCTTCGGCAGGAATCGTGGCAACGCAATTCGCTGAGCAGATGCTCAGGAGGCGGTCGGGATGATCAAGTGCCAGACCGAGTGCTGTCATGCCGCCCATTGAGAGGCCCACAAAATGCGCTCTCTCGATATTAAGCGCGTCCATGAGTGCCACCGCATCGTTGCACAATTGCTCGAAGCTGTAGGGTCCCGGGGTAACTTCAGATTTGCCGTGTCCTCGGTGATCGTAGCGAATGACTCGAAAATCTGCCTTGAAATGGTCGACCTGTGGTTGCCACATCGTGATGTTCGCACCGAGCGAGTTTGAAAACACGATCGGCGGGCCGTCGGCTCGCCCTTCGTCCGAATAATGCGTCTCCATGCTTGCAGTTTTGATCATCTTCATGAGTTCGAGATCCTCTATGTTGGTGGTCGTGGCAGGGTGCCACGAAATACGTAGTTGTCGCGTCCGCGTGCACGTTGCAATGCGGTGTGCTGTCCGTGTCGACTGTCGATTTCTCAGCCAACATGCAACTTAACGACGTCTGCCAGGCGTTCGTGGGATTCGACTAGTCGCCGACCAAGAATATTGCTTATGTTTTGATGCAAGCGTGCGGCGATCCGCGGATAGAACCGCAGTCCTTTGCGCGCGCTCGCGGCATCAATTCTAACGACGGTCATTGGTTTCGCCGCAATGACAGTGGCTGTTCTCTCCACATCCTCACCTGAAAATCCGATCTCGCCGAACACATTCCCGGCTTTTAAGTTGTCGATATCCAGTTGCAATTCACCTCTTTTGAACTGCACCTGGGCTTCTCCTTTGAGGACTACATACATACCACTGCTGCGCGTGCCTTTCTCGATCACAACTTCGCCTTGTTCGAAATCTTGCATTGCTGATAACAGTACAACTTTTTTCGTTTCATAGGGTGACATTCCGGCGAACAGAGGACAGCGAATTAATACTTCGCGATCTATCTGCAGCGCAACGATGTCCCACACGGTCGCTAAGCGCAAATGCTTCAATAAAATCGGCATTACCAACAGGTCAGACACTAACGCATAAAGCATGGTCGCGGCGGCGAGGAGGCCAAATTCCGCGACAATGCTAAAGTCCGAGAAACCGAGCACGCTGAATCCGAGCGCCAGCGCGATAGAAGTTGACACAATAGGCGTGGCTTCGCCGCGGATTGTTGCGCGAACCGCGTCGGACTCATGTAGGTGCTTTCTACTTTCCGCGCCGAATCGAGTCATTAAGTGAATGGTGTCGTCCACTGCTACGCCAATGGCGATAGCAGCAACCATTGCAGTGCCCGGATTTAACGGAACCCCAAGAAATCCCATTAGCCCGAAGTTCATTATTACTGGAATTACATTTGGGACGAGCGACAATAATCCGGCCAGTATCGAGGTGTATAGAAAACTGAATAGGATCAAAATAACCGCGAGAATCAGAAATAGTGAAGATATTTGGCCTGAAATGAGCGAATCTGCGGAGGCATTGATCATCAGGTTCTTTCCGGTCAACGCATAGCTAACGTCTGGTCCAAGGACGATAGGCACGACTTCGCGGAAATCTTCGAGCACCCGATTAAGGACAATAGAATTCGACAGATTGTGCCGGATCATAATTCGGGCTCGAGCGTAGTCCTCGGTGACAAACGCCTTGAGATCGTTGCGAGTGAGACTCGACAGATACAAATCGATGTCTTCTTCGGAAGAAGGAACTCGATAGTAATTAGAATCGCCAGCGTGAAACTCCTGGTGCATTAACGCGATGATATCGGCGAGCGATTGCGTCTTGTCAAATAATTCCGTTTTATCGAGCAAGGCTTGAACCGCGGCGATTTTTGCGATCCCGGACGGTGTTCTAAACAATTCTTTTTCGTCACTAGACAATGTAACGCTGAAAGTCTTTAATCCGGCGACTTCATGACTAAGCGTATTCGCATCGAGCACGAAAGGGTGGTCGGGTTGGAAGTACGACAAGGGGTCGTTATTTATTTTGACTGCATAGATCTTTGATCCAAACACCGCGAGTAATCCGATCGTGCCCGCAATAATTACGATTGGGTAACGCAGACTCAGAAATTCGATGACCTCAACGATAAGCCCAATGACACCTTTTGGCGCAGCTTCGTCTTGCGCAAGTGGATTCGTGCGTGGACCAATTAAATGCAACAGTAACGGCATTGCCAGTACCGTGACGACGAGATTTGCGACCATGCTAAAGCCGCTCGTAATTGCAAACTCACGGATCAATGGGATCGGCGTGAATGCGTTAGCGAAAAACCCCAATGCGGTAGTCAGCGAGGTAATCAGCACGGGAAGTCCGACCTTGTGCGCCATGAGTTGTATCGCAATCGCACGCGTGGCTTTGCCGTCGCCCTTTAAATTACTCATATACGCCGCGATTAGATGGACGTCTTCTGTCGATCCAATAACCATGACTAATGCTGGGACCATCGCAGTAAGTAATGTTAATGGAATACCCACCATAGCCATGAAGCCAAAGGTCCAAACTAAGGTAATCGCGGCTGTAATCAGTGGAATTGGCAGTACGCGAAATGAACGGAGAAAGACCGTAATCGTTAGTAACAAAACCAACACTGCCAGCGGCACAAGTACTCGCAAGTCGCGAAACAATCCCGCGTCAATTTCGTTGTTTAAGCGAGGCGTGCCAACCTGAAAGACCGTCTCGAAGTTTTTTCGCAGCGGAATAATCTGTTGTTCAATTTGCCGGTAGATGTGTAATGGCAGGTCTGGATCATCGAGATCGCCTTCATAACTGAGCGAAATCACGGTTGATAATCCGTCTGCCGAAATAACGTTGCGTCGCATCAGCGGGCTGTAGAATGCGTCGTCACGCAATTCCGCGATCTTTTCGTCAGATCGCGGTACCAGATCCATTAACGGGCCTGCTGCAACGTAATCGCCTTTGTCGCGAATGTTCGTCGCCGTGAACAGGCTACTGACGGACGTAATGCTCGGTAGATCTTCCAGATCGAACGTGACCTGCTGCAATTCGAGCAGTCGTTCGCGAGTCCATAGATCTCGCGACTTCACATAGATCAATGCCGTTTGTTCCTTGCCGAAATCACTTTGCATCTGATGCAGCGCAGTCCAACCTTCGTCTGCATGACTGATAAGCTTTTCGTCACTTCTGTCTACTTGCAGGCGTGAAACTTGAGACCCGGTTACGGCAGTAATGATCGCCAATGCAAAGAATGCGAATAAACGACCTTTGGCTCCGGCAGATAATAGTTTTTCGATCATTCTTGGCGTTCTCCTACTGCGCGCATTGTAGCGCGTACTTGAGCTGGGGGCCGCGTAAATGACGGTCGTCGCGGATGCGGCCGTGTGCTTGCGATGCTGAAACATAGGGAGATTTTTGCTGCCTGAAAAGTCAAGGCGGCAGAAAATAGGGATGACATCGAGGACGCGGTGTTAATTGTTCGGAACCTGAAAGATCAAAGCGCAAAGAGGCGCGCGAGGTAAACAGTGAGCAAGCTTTCGCGATTCTGGCGAACCTCCGAGATAGCGGGGTCAGGAGCAGCTACGTTTGACGCACTGGCATTGTCCACACCCCACGCATGACCATGGTATCCATATAGTCGTATTGATCGGCGGCCAAGCTTAGATCCGGAAGCCGCTGTAATACCTCACCAATGGCTATCTCGCCTTCGAGTCGAGCCAACGGCGCACCAAGGCAGAAATGGATACCGTAGTTAAACGTGAGGTGCGGATTCGGGCTCCGGGAAATATCGAATACGTTGGGATTGTCGAATATTCGTTGGTCGTGGTTCGCGCCGTGAATCATGACAAACACCCGATCGCCGCACTTTAAGGTGCGCCCGTGGCGCTCGTGTTCCGTTCCAACGAGGCGCACGGAAGCCAATGTTGGTCCATCGAATCTTAGGATCTCTTCGACTGCGGCTTTGGTATGTTCGGGTTTGGCGCGCAGTTCGGATCCTTGATTTGGATGTTGAAGCAGCGCGCGGACACCGTTACCGATTAAATTAGTCGTTGTCTCGTGACCGCCGAATAAAAATAAAATCGCAGAACCAATCACTTCGTCCTCAGTGAGGGCATCGTCATTTTCACGGCAGGCAACAAGCTTCGTTAGCATATCGTCGCGAGGCCGCGATGTGCGCTCGCGGATTGCCGCGCGAAAATATTCCGCCATCGCAATCGCACCAGCCTCAGCGCGCGCGTACTTGTCTGTTGAGGTCGTCGCGCCGCCGATGAATGGTTGCATTTCTGCGGACCATTCATGGAGTCGTTCGATGTCTTCAAGCGGCAAACCCAACATTGTAAGAATCACCGTGGCCGGCAGCGGATAGGCGAATTCCTTGACGAAATCGAACGCTTCGACATTGCGTAGCGGGTCGAGCAGCTGAGCTACGGCGTCGGTGATTGATGGCCGCAAGTTTCGGATCGCACCAGGGGTAAAAACTTTGTTCAGCAATGATCGGATCCGCGTGTGGTCGGGGGGATCCTTAAATGCAACCCAGGTATTCAAATATTTAATTACTTCCATGACGCCGCGGCGCTGATCGCTCGGAAGACTGGCAAAATACGGCGTTAACCGGTCGGCCGAAATTTGCTCATCGAGTAACACGTCGCGTACGTCGGCATAACGGGTAAAGACCCAGCTTTTTAGCGGCGCGCACCAATGGCAAGGATCCTCGTCTTGTAGTTGACGAAAAATCGGTAGGGGATCGTTAATCGTGCCCCGATCGCGCGGGTTATAGATGGCGTCATGGACGGCCATTTGCTGCTCCAAGGATTTAACATCGGGATTCCAGGCATAAGAGTAATCGAGCCGTGATTTTCTTGATAGACTTCGCCAAGCATTTAGGAAACCGTGTATCGCTTGGATCCGACGAGCTGCAGAGTAGATTTCGACTAAAGTCCAAAACGTAGGTAATAGCAATGAGCGACGTATATATTATCGGTAGCTACAGCACGGCGTTCGGCCGTCGTCCCCAAGATACCACCAAGGACCTCGCGCGTGAGGCTTACGAAAACGTCTTGAAGGATGCGGGTTTTGCCGACGGCGACCGGATTGAATCGAGCTGGTTTGGTAACTGTGGCATGTGGACCGATCAGCAGGGGAGCATCCGCGGACAAGTCTGCTTCACGCCGTTGGTGCGCGAAGGTTTGTTCCCCGCGCGAGTGCCAATGACGAACGTTGAGGGCGGTTGTGCAACCGCATCTCTGGCCTTGAACGGCGCATGGAAGGACATATTGTCTGGACAGTCAGAAATCAGTATCGCCATGGGCTTGGAAAAAACGTTTTACCCGGAGACGCCAGAGAAAACCTCGAGAATTTATTTCGGCGGAATTGATCAATACGATCCACACGAGTGGGAGTCGTATTATCGAGCAGCAGGTGAGGAGGCAGGTAAGGCGTTTGAGCCCGGACCCGATCGCACGATTTTTATGGATACCTACGCGATGCAGGCTTGTCATCATATGAAACGTTACGGCACGACTCAACGCCAGATTGCGGCTGGCGCGGCCAAAAATCACAACCATGGTTCGATGAATCCGAACGCCCAATATCGGTTCCGCATGACCGCCGAAGAGGTCCTCGCCGATCGTGCCGTTAGCTATCCTCTGACTCGATCCATGTGTGCACCGGTCGGTGATGGCGCGGCTGCGGCTATCGTTTGTTCGGAACGAGCCCTGAAGACATTACCTGCAGCAGTTCAGGAACGCGCGGTGCGCATTGCCGGACAAGGACTGAGCGGCGGCAAGTACCGTTCTCTTGATGAAGACGGTCTGAGCCGGTTCGCTGCTGATCGCGCCTATCAGATGGCAGGCATTGGACCCGCGCAGATTGACGTGGCGGAAGTTCATGATGCGACTTCTTTTTGCGAAATCTATCAGGTCGAAATGATGGGCTTTTGCGAGCGTGGCGCTGGGGGTGCGTTCGTCGAAAGCGGCGCAACAACACTAGGCGGTAGGATCCCGGTGAACACTTCAGGCGGATTAGTGTCGAAGGGGCACCCGGTCGGTGCCACCGGACTATCAATGACCGCAGAACTCGTTGCCCAATTGCGCGGAGAGTCAGGCGATCGCCAGGTTGAGAAGGCCTCCTGGGCACTGGCCGAAAACGGAGGTGGCGTTATTGGATTCGACGAAGCGGCCTGTTCGGTGTTGATTTTGCACCGAGAAAATTAGGCGACAATTGCGCACCAGGCTTAAATTTTTACGATCCGCAGCTGTAGAGAATTTTACGGGTAGGCAGGTCCTCAACGTTCGAGAATTGATGTAATGGACGATGCAATGATTTGGAATTTTTTCACGCTGACAGTGCAAAGACGGTCCACAACGATCGTGCAAGCGACTGCAATATTATTACTGAGCATCATTGTGTCATCGGTACAGGCCGATTTTGCCTCAGGTAAAGCAGCCTATGACAAGGGCGACTACGAGGCGGCTTACAAAGAATTTCTTTACCTTGCGGAAACTGGGGATCCGAGTGCCCAAACGATTCTCGGTGTCTTATTCGAAAACGGCGCGGGCGTAAAAGAAGATAAGGTCGCAGCGGTGAAATGGTACCGCCTCGCTGCCGAGCAAGGCAGCATGGCCGCGCAAACCAATCTTGGCTTTATGTTTGACACGGGGTCTGGCGTGCCCGAAGACAACGAAAAAGCGGCATCGTGGTTCCGCGCTGCTGCGGAACAAGGCAGCGAGCTGGCCCAGTTCAATCTCGGTAGCTTTTATTTGCGAGGCGAAGGTGTGGAGCAAGACGCTGCGCAAGCCGTCGAATGGTTCCAAAAGTCCGCAGGCAGCGGCTTTGTGGGCGCCTACGTAAAACTTGCGGAACTCTACGGCAAAGGTGAGCAAGGAATAGAAAAAGATTCAGTAACGGCAGCCAAATACTTAGTTCAAGCGGCTGAAAAAGGGGACGGCAGAGCGCAATATTTGCTCGGCAATATGTTTGCCGACGGCGAAGGCGTGGCACAGGATTATGTTAAAGCGTACGCCTGGTGCGGAACAGCCGCCGGTAACGGTATAAGAGTTGCGGCGGAATGCTTTGAACAAATGGGGACTTTGTTGAGCGATCCGCAACGTGAAGAGGCGCGCAAGCTAGCGCGGGAATATCGAAAGAAATACCGGAATACTAGTCCTGAGTCTTAAGCATCCGATTCCGCTGAATCGGATTGAGCGCCACAAATCGCTCGGCTCGACGTCGGTTCCTGATCTTTTGGCTTGAATTAGCAGGTTTTAGCCCACGCAGACTGTGATCCCATGTAATGGAAATTGACTTAGCGTTGCGATGGAGCATCCACGTCGATGGCCAGCCAGTATTGATTGATGATTTGCTATTCGACCTGTTAGAGGCCGTTCGTTCTGGTGGACATCTTAATTTTGCGGTGAAATCGACCGGCGTGTCGTATCGCCATGCATGGGGCTTAATTCGTTCATCGGAGACGCAATTCGGTGCCCAACTACTCGTTTCACGTCGCGGACGCGGTGCAACTTTGACGAAATTCGCTGCCGCGTTATTGCAGGCGCGCTCGGAAACTGGACGAAGCTTGCAGCCGACCCTGTCTCAACACGCCCTTCGAGCCGCCGCGACAATCGAATCTGCTATTGAGAATGACCGAAAACAACTTCGCATCGCGTCGAGCCACGACGATAAGGTCTTGCAATTGAGGGAAAAAATTGCATCCGATCGGAGGCACGTTACGATTGAAGTTGTTGGAAGTGAAGCCGCGTTGCGCCAATACCGCCGTGGTGACGCTGATATCGCGGGCTTTCATATACCCCTGGGCGATCTGGGTCGCACGGTCGGGGCAAAATTAATCGCATGTTTGAACGATTCACTGGATGAAATATTCTTGCTCGAAAAAAGAATGCTTGGCCTGATGTCGCGCCCGGACAATCCTTGTCGGGATTTTGAAACTTTGATCGCAACGCACAAGCGCTTTGTGAACCGTCAAGTCGGGTCTGCGACCCGACTCACGCTCGACGGTTTACTCACAAGCAAAGGATTGGCACCACGAGATGTTGCCGGTTACGGTGATGAGGAGCACACCCACACTGCGGTCGCCGCCTTAGTCGTTAGTAAGGATGCTGACGCAGCATTCGGCGACCAAAAGGTTGCGCAGCATTTTAATTTGCTTTTCGAACCGATGGTTGAAGAGCGATTTTATCTGGTCATGAGCCGAGAATTTGATAGTAGCGTGCGCCAATTCATTGGCGATTATTGTCGGGATCTAACGTTCAGCACTACCAGTAAGATGAAAGCAGACGAATATGTACCGACCGTCGCCGTAATGAAGCGAGTCCATAACGCAGGATTTTGGAAATCCAGCTGATCGATCAATTGCGTGACGAACTCGTTTAAACGTACGCGGGAAAACCGGCTCGCCGATACCAACACGTTCAGATGTTCTCGAAACCCGCTAGGATCCGGTATCATGGCGACCAAGTGCCTGAGGAATGTGCAAGATCCTAATGATCTGGAAGCTCCGAATAAAAGACCACAAAACCAACATCACATCGAATGTAGAGCTCGATTCGGCATTGTTGCAAATCGGCCGCGATCCGAATTGCGATGTGGTGCTCCCCCATGATCGGGTCTCTCGACGCCATGTGGAATTACGCGCGAATGCAACCGACGACGCGACGGTCCTCGACCTGAGTAGTAATGGAACTTTTGTGCGGCGGCGGGAGGAATGGATCCGCATCGACGATTCTCTAGAGATATGCCCCCCGTGCACGCTAAGAATCGCACATTTCACGATAAAAATAGAGGAAGTTGTGCTCGGAAAGAGTGTCCAAGAAGTGGCTGAGCAGACTTGGGACCAATCCGTGATGATTCCGGTCGCGAGTCTCGGTCAACGCACGGAAGCGATTTTAGTGTTTGACCTATGCGAATCATCATTTATCGCTAACAAAGACGATCATATGGCGTACCACATGAAACAGCGCTTAACCCAAATTGCCGAACCCATTCTTGAAGAATACGGCCGCCGCTTTTTCAAGAGTACAGGTGACGGATTTCTCGCAACCTTTGAGCAGCCTGACAAGGCCCTACAAGCGGCGATCAAAGTAGAGCATCACATACAGATGCGCAACCAGCGGACGACGAATGAGCCCATTCACTATCGCATTGCGTTGCACTACGGTGATGTCTGGGCGATCTCGGTAGGCGGCGAGGACGTCCACGGAAACGACATCAATGTTACGTTTCGAATAGAAGGCCTTCAAGCGAGCTCGTTTGCCGAAACAAAGGTACTTTTTCCGAAGCAAGACCGCATTCTGTGTTCCAAGCGGTTTTATGACTGCATAGAAAACCATCCTGTCAGTACTCAAGTAGAAAACGTCCACTGCGGGGCCGCCGCGCTAAAAGGAATCGTCGACGTCGTGGATATTGACTGGTTAAAAACTAAGTACTCGCCAGAAGACCTGGACTCGACGCTTGCCATGCGGGCCGAATAGTGGGAAGTTTGCCGTTAAATTTGCCCGTCCTTTGTGGGCGCGTGCGGAATTTATTTCATCGCGGCGCGAATACCCGTTCGACCCGTCGATTGTGGTTTTTTCCGATAGCTCTACGGCAGGTGTTGCTGCAGTTTCGTTACGCAAAATCGGTCGTAAGCACTGGGTCTAAGGTGGCCGATAATCAACGAATGACGCTACATTTCACTACCGGATAAAACGGAGAATCCCTGCTGTATCAATAGCTTTACGTCGGAATCCGGAAAAACAAGATGAGCACTAGGGGACTAACTATGTTGCGGCCGACAGCACTCGCGCTATCAATTCTCGTCACGGCGCCCGTAACGATGGCCGCTGACCTGGAAAATTTCGTCACCGATCTCTATGGCGGTGACGGCATCCGGCTGTTCGTCGCGCCGGCTTTGTCCCACGACGCCCATTTTACCGATGAATCGCTGGTAGCCCTATCGAATCTAAACAGCGCAATCACCAGTGCTGTCGGATTCTCCGCATTTAATTCACCTGTTTCTGGGGTCACGTTCGATCTCTCAAGCGGGATACCAGTAGCGACCCAAGAGAGTCTTGGACCCCTGCTGACCGAACGTGCAACGACGATTGGGAAGAACCGTCTCAACATTTCGGTTGCCTACACGCGGGTCGATTTCAAGCGCTTTTAAGGCACGGACATTGATTCTTTCGAACTCACCTTCCCGCACGTTGACTGCTGTGGTGGTCCGACAGGCCCTGACGGAAAGCTTGGTCCTCCCCCCGGATTTGCTGCATTCGAACTAGATACCGTTAGGGTTAACCTCGACGTTACGCTCGAGCAGGATATTTATGCGCTGTTTGGCAACTACGGCGTAACGGATTATTGGGATGTCGGGGTTGTCATCCCAATTATCCGAGTCGAAGCCCGCGCAAACGCGTTTGCCAGTGTCGTTACGGACCTCACGGGCGGTGGACCGCACTCCTTCGTCGGCGCGATAGATGACCCATTGTCTAGCACTGGGGGCTCTAAAACGGGGATCGGCGACGTCATTTTCCGCACGAAATACAACTTCCTGAAAGGACACGTATCCCTGCCAAATATGGCGATTACCGCGCAGGTCACGGTACCGACTGGCGACGAGAAGAATCTGCTCGGCACCGGTGAAACCCGCTTTCGCGGGCTGTTCGTGGCGTCCAAGAAGTTCGGCGAAGTCACACCTCACGTGAATGTCGGCTACGAGGAAGTAACAGACTCTGATGAACTCGACAACATGACTTATGCGGTGGGTTTCGATTGGCGAGTGGCTATGCCTCTTACCGTTGCAGCCGATGTACTCGGCCGTTACAACCCCGACCTCGACACCATCAGCAACCATCTCGTGGACGTCGCGCTGGCCGCAAAATGGAACCCCTTTAAAGATCACGAGGCGCCACTCAACGCCTATGTGATCCTCCCAGTGAACAAAGACCACGGATTGCGGGCGGATGTTATCTGGGGATCGGGCGTCGAGTACACGTTCCAGTAGCTTAACCTTCGCGGGCCTATCCGGTAATCGCGATGGTGGTGTGATCATCGTGGTACGACAGCAGCCCGTGCCTCACTTCGTCACAACACAGTAGAACCGGATCAGTTGCGGACAATGAAGGCTAGCCTGAAAAACTTGCCCTATATCCCGGTTTTTTTCTGGTACCAGCTCTGGTAGTACGTATAAAGTTGAAGTTGCCTTGTAGGAACTTCAACAGCTAATCGATAACATCCCAAATTATTTCCGGCTTACGTCATACGCTCTCTGGTGTCACGAACTAACCGATAAATCTCCATGCGCATGAAACGCGCTTTAGCTCGTAGCCCCCTGTAAGTTCTCGGCAGTGATTTTATCTGAATCGCGCGTCGTGTATTCATAACGCGGTAGTCCTACGCCGGCGGCTTCGCTATTCTTAGGACAACCCTGATCGTTTTCAAGCCACTGGCGAGATTGCGGCTGGTTGGCATCGGTTTTTATGTGGTGTTTGCGTCATGAGTGATTATTTATTAGGGATCGATGTCGGCGGTACATTCACGGATTTTGTCGCCTATGATAAAACGTCTAAGGCTATCGACGTTTGGAAGAACCTCACTGTCCCGGATGACCCAACATCCGGAATCTTGCAGGGTATTAGCCGTCTGGAAGACGCGGCCGCGATCCGCAATTTGCGCTTGGGTACGACGGTAGCAACGAATGCGATACTCGAGCGCAAGGGCGCGCGGATCGCCTACATCACTACTGCCGGCTTTAAGGACATTCCGTTTCTCCAACGTGGCCATCGAGAATTTCACTACGATCGAACGTGGTCGCGCGCCGTACCGTTGGTTTTGCGTCGTCATTGCTTCGAAATTGAAGAACGCATTTTAAGCTCAGGTGAGATTCTCAAACCCGTTTCGGAGTCCAGCGTGCGGGACGTCGCGCAACGTATTAAGGAACTCGGCGACATTGAAGCGATCGCTGTCGTATTGCTTTTCTCCTATGTCAATCCCGTGCACGAATTTCGGGTACGCGATCTATTACACGAACTTTTGCCGGAGATCCCGATCTCGATTTCTTTTGAAGTTTTGCCGAAATGGAAGGAATATGAGCGTGCCTCAACCACCATTGCGGACGCGTACATCAAACCTATCCTGCATCGCTATTTAGGCGACATGGAAACGCGCTTTCACGCGGCTGGGGTGCTCGGCAAAGTCGCACTGATCAAATCCAATGGCGGCGAGATGACCCCAGAAGCGGCACGCCAACAACCGATAAATTTAACGATTTCGGGGCCGACCGGTGGGGTTATTGCGGGCCGCGCGGTGGCGCGCGAGCTTGCCTCGGATCACGTTGTAACGCTCGATATGGGCGGCACCTCGACGGATTGTTCGACGATTATAAATCGAGAGATCAGCTTCACGACCGATTTTGAAATCAGTTTTGGTTTGCCGATCCAAATCCCGATGTTGGATATTCGCACGATTGGCGCGGGCGGTGGTTCGATCGCCTGGATTGATAAAGGTGGAATGTTGCGCGTGGGGCCCGCGAGCGCCGGTGCGCTACCGGGGCCAGCCTGCTACGGCCGAGGTGGAGACCAAGCAACGGTTACGGATGCGAATCTGATTCTCGGTCGTATCGACCCCAGTAACTTCTTAGGCGGTGCGATGCCGCTAAATCCTGCAGCTGCCGAGGCCGCATTGGCGAAACTTGCCGAACCGCTCTCGATGAGCATTGCGCAAGCCGCCATGGCGATCGTGCGCATCGTGAATACCAATATGGTCGGCGCTCTGCGTACGGTGTTGGTTGAGCGCGGACTCGATCCACGCGACTTCGCACTCATGGCCTTCGGTGGCGCCGGACCGTTACATGCGGCAGAGTTGATCACGGAGGCGGGGATCCCGCGCGCGATTGTGCCGATTCACCCAGGGCAGTTTTCGGCACTCGGTTTTACCTTAGCCGACGCGCGGGTCGATCTGGAAAGGACTGTCGATATGACGTCGAACCGCTTCGATGAAAGCCGCGCGACGGAAATATTGCAAGATCTCGTGCAGCGTGGGCGTGCAGAGCTTGAGGCGCAAAACTATCATGACGATATCGTCGTTCAATCGACACTAGAGTTGCGCTACCTCGGACAAAACTACGAACTGGAAGTGCCGATCGACTTTGAGGAATTTAACGCCGAGAACCGCGCACGATTATGGCAGGCCTTTCATCAGCTGCACGAGACGCGCTTTGGTTTCAAAATCGATAAAGAGGTGATTGAAATGACCACGATCAAAAGCGCGGTCATTGCAATCACCGAAAAGCCAGAGTTCATGCCGCTAGCTGCAAACCTTAGGCGCACGCAAAAGCAGAATCGTAAGGTGTACTTCGCCGATGGCGCGCACGACACCCCAGTGTACGCACGCGCGGACTTGCGGAGCGGTGAAACACTGCGCGGACCGGCGTTAATTGAAGAAGCGGCATCCGTAACGGTCGTGGCACCCGGGCAACGCGTAGCGGTTGCGAATAGCGGGCATTTATTGATCACCCAGGAGGGTTCGTCATGAGATCAACAAAAGACATGGATCTCGTCACGATGAATATCATCGAGAGCACCATGCTGTCGACATGCCGGGAAATGGGCATTACTTTGATGAAAACTTCGTACTCCACGATCTTCAACGAAGCGCTCGATTTCACTTGCGGGATCGCCTCACCACAAGGCGAGATGCTGGCGGCCGCCGAGTTTTGTCCGGCGCAAATTGGCGGCATGCCGCTACTGATCAAATCTTGTCTGGAAGAAATCCCGCTAAGTGAGATCGAACCCGGCGATGTCATAGTGCACAACGATCCGTATCGCGGTGGATTGCACACGCCTGAACACACTTTGTTTTGTCCGGTTTATGTGTGCGATGAGTTAGTCGCGTTTACGGTCGCCATCGGTCACGTCGCCGAGGTCGGCGGCATGGTTCCGGGTGGGTTTCCGTCCGAAGCCACGGAGATCTTTCACGAAGGCATACGCGTGCCGCCGGTGAAGATTAAGAAGCGCGGCGCAGACGTCCCAGAAGTGTGGAAGTTATGGCTCGCGAACGTCCGCACCCCGCGCTACAACTATGGCGACATGCGCGCCATGATCGCGGGGGTTGAGCAAGGGGCGATCAGACTGGCTGAGATCATCGAAAAATACTCGCTCGCGACCTTCAAGCAAACCTGCGCGGACCTGCTTGATTATTCCGAAGCGCGCATGCGCGCAGAGATCGACGAGATACCCGACGGTCGCTACGACTTCGTCGATTACATGGACAACGATGGGGTATCGGATTCTGAAATCCGCATCGAGGCGCATTGTTACGTCGATGGCGAACGAATTGTTGTCGACTTCACCGGATCCTCACCTCAGGTCGCTGGACCGATTAACGCAACCTTAGGCGTTGCTTGGTCAGCAACCTACAATGCGATCCTGCATTTAACCGATCCTTCGATCCCCAAAAACTCAGGTTGTTTTCGGCCGATAAAAGTTATCGCGCCGCGTGGCACAGTCGTCAACGTCGATTTTCCGGCACCCGAAGTCGGCGGTAATACGGAAACGCATCCGCGCATCGCCGGCGCGGTGATCGGCGCTTTGGCGCAAGCTGATCCGAGCCGCGGCATGGCGGCGGAAGGGGGGACGCATTTGAATTTCGTGTTCGGCGGTCAAGATCAAAAGAATAACGAATACTTCGCATGCTATGACATCGAAGTCGTCGGCTGGGGTGCGCGTCCGTTTGCGGACGGCAACAACGCGACTGATTCGATTAACGGCAACTGCCGCGTGATCCCAGTCGAAGTGTTCGAAACGCGGTATCCGTGGTTAACCGAGGAATACAGCCTGCGCCAGGACTCCGGTGGCATTGGCCAATACCGCGGCGGTTTGGGTACGAGTAAAACTTGGCGCTGCCTCGACGCAGAAATCACCTGCACGCAGTTGACGGATCGCCACGCTCACCAAGCCTGGGGATTAGAAGGTGGCGGTCCGGGCGCACCGGGGCAGACTTTGTATCAGCACGACGATGACGCGCCGTGGCAAACGATGGTGGAAGCGTTTAATAAACGCTCGACGAGCAAGTGGTCGAACGTAAAGATAACTCAGGGCGAACGCATTCGGCTTTTAACTCCCGGTGGCGGCGGCTGGGGAGATACTGGCGCGCGCGATCCAGCGCAAATCACCAGCGATGTCGCCGACGGTTTTATTAGCAAGGGAAGTGCGATCGACGACTTCGGTCGTCAAGTGGGTGACAAGTCGTGAGGTTTGCGCCGTGCGGTTACTACATTGAAAGTTATATTAAGTGCGATAACTGCGGTGTTTTGATCTACGACGATGGGCTACGCGCGCTACAGCCGGAATTCAATGAGAAATTATTTTGTTCAGAGTGGTGTATTGCGTGGTTTACGGAAAAGGCGGCGGGAGTTGAGCAGCCGAAGATTGATTTACCATTTGATTGAATTTGCTGAATAAAACTCATCTTACTAAGCGTTCGGCAGGAACGAGGGGACGAGCCACCCATCGCCGTTGGAGGGTAAGATAAATTTTCCGCTTCCATACCATTGTCACCAAGGATTCGCAGAGCTTTTTCGACGGAAACGAGGGTGCTGCTTGTTCCTGTAATCTAACGGGACCTGTTTTAATTTGGCTGGGGGAGAGGGATTTGAACCCCCGCTGGCGGAGTCAGAGTCCGCAGTCCTACCACTAGACGATCCCCCATCTGGATCGCGGATCCGCATTATATGCGCGTTGGGCGCGGTAGTGGACATCAAGCGCAAGTCGAGGGATAGATTCGCAAACAAAGGCTTGTTTGCTCACCCCTACGGGGCGACCTTTGGTCGTCCCAGCTTCCTGCGGAAGCTGGTCGAACCCCCGCTGGCGGAGTCTTAAGTCCGCAGTCCTACCACTAGACGATCCCCTATGTGGATCGCGGATCCGCATTATAGCGACTGTCGGAAGAGCACTCAGTCCTCGTCGCGCTTATTTTCCTCGTACTAGGCAATTAGGCCGCGCAATAACGCGGAAACCTCCAACGAATCTTTGATCAACCCGACGGAGTGGTCGCCATCGATGAAGCCGAGTTCTTTGGCAATGTGTAATTGCGTTCGTAATTCGGCGCAGTTCCCGTTCGCCACGACAAGCAGTCGGCGGTACGAATCCGGCGAGTCGCTTTCGTATCCGGCAGCGATTTTAGCCGGAATAGTAAGGGCCGAACGACAGGTCTGCTCGTAGAACCGATGGTCGCGGCAGGAAGCAAATAATTTCAGGGTGCCTATCGCGAGATCGCAGGCGCGACTCCACACATGGATGTCATTGAGCGAGCGCATAAAGTACCTCCTTGTACTTCGTGAGTCACTAGTTGAGGGCTGAGCTATTTGCAGCTCAGCTGGCGAGAACCTTCGCAGACTCCCGTCGGCTTCTGTTTAGCGTTTACTAAATTGCGGTCGTTTTCTCGCTTTGTGAAGACCGACTTTCTTGCGTTCAACTTCGCGCGAATCGCGTGTCACGAACCCTGCGATCCTCAGTGGACGGCGTAGCGTTTCGTCGTAACTAATAAGGGCGCGTGTAATTCCGTGTCGAATCGCACCAGCTTGCCCGGAAATCCCGCCGCCTTTCACGGTTGCCATAATATCGAAGTCAGTATCCATATTGACCTTGACAAGTGGCTGACGAACGACCATCCGTGCAGTCTCACGTCCGAAATATACGTCGAGCGGTCGGCCGTTGATTACGATGTTGCCGGTGCCGCGTTTTATGAATACGCGTGCTGCCGAACTCTTGCGCCGACCAATACAATTATATGTTTCTGTTGCCA
>JAQCEL010000202.1 GCA_027618655.1 Pseudomonadota bacterium
TTAGTTATGAAGTAAGTTTGGCGGAGAGAGAGGGATTCGAACCCTCGATGGGCGTTTTATACCCATACTCCCTTAGCAGGGGAGCGCCTTCAGCCACTCGGCCACCTCTCCACGAGGACGAGTAGGATACCGGGGGCACTACAATAGGTAAACAAGTAATCGTGGTTATCGACCGATCGAGAGTTCCGTGGGGGTCGAAATTAGCTACTTTCTTGAGAAGCTACTACGTACTAGGTTGCGGCGGTCGCGTACCTCCGTTGCAGGGTCCGTAGTTTCTGTCGCCTTAAGTGCTCGCTGAACAACGTCAGGTGTCGGCGTTCTAGAGGCTTAAGGCAACTTATTGACTTATCAGTCGTTCCCAGTGGCCACTTGATCAGGGTCTTCTTGTTCGTCTTGGATCCGTTGGTAAATTTCTTCTCGATGGACTGCGACTTCCTTCGGTGCGTTCACGCCGATCCGAACCTGATTCCCTTTTATCCCAAGGACGGTAACGTTGACCTCATCCCCTATCATTAGAGACTCGCCAACCCGTCTGGTTAGTATTAGCATGCCCGACCTCCAAACCGACTGGTTTGTTTCATTTTTTTGCCTGATTAGCTTCCATACTGTCCTTTCCTAGCAACGCTCAGAGCGAGGCACCGCTTAGGTGCGCGTATCCTACCGGAGCGTAGCGTAAAAATCTTAAAAGAAAGGTGAATTTTTGCGCAATGGAAAAAATAATTTGACCTTATCTCGGTCGCTCAAGCTGAAATTCCGAGTGTAAGGTCCGCACCCCAAGCTCGGAGTACTTCTCATCCACGACGACGGAAATTTTGATTTCCGAGGTCGAAATCATCTGGATATTGATCCCCTCCGTGGCGAGCGCCCGAAACATGCGGCTTGCAATGCCGGCATGCGAACGCATGCCTACTCCAACTAGCGAAATCTTAACGATTTTATTGTCGCCTTCAATTGCGCGTGCACCGAGTTCCGCGGCAATCGCATTCAATATGCTCATAACAGCTTCGAAATCGTTGCGATGTACAGTAAACGTGAAATCGGTCGTACCGTCCGCACCCATATTTTGCAAAATCATATCGACTTCGATATTCGCATCTGCGACTGGCCCAAGTATGGCGCTCGCCACACCAGGGCGATCAGGCACCCCCAGCATCGTCAGTTTCGCCTCGTCTCGATTAAGCGTAACTCCAGAAAGCAGCGCATCTTCCATTATAATTTCCTCTGATGAGATCAATGTTCCGGGCCCATCTTCGAACGACGATAGAACTCGCAACGCTACCTGATATTTGCTGGCAAATTCGACCGACCTTATCTGCAGAACTTTTGCCCCTAGACTCGCCATTTCCAACATTTCTTCGTAAGTTACTCGATTCAAACGTTGCGCGTCTGGCACGATGCGGGGGTCGGTCGTGTAGACCCCATCCACATCGGTATAAATCTGACATTCGTCCGCATTCAACGCCGCTGCGATCGCCACCGCTGTCGTATCCGATCCGCCACGCCCTAAGGTTGTGATATCCCCGATTTCGGTGACACCTTGAAATCCGGCAACCACGACGACTTCCCCGGCATTAAGGGCATCATTAACTCGTTGAGAGTCGATCCGTTGAATCCGCGCCTTGTTGTGGGCAGCGTCAGTGACAATGCTGATTTGCGGACCGGTAAACGATCGAGCCTGTAAACCCAACGACTGGAGCGCCATTGTCAACAGCGCAATCGTGACCTGCTCGCCGGTCGACAACAACACATCGAGTTCGCGTCCTTGCGGGCGTGGCATGACTTCTTTTGCTAGCCCTAGCAAGCGGTCCGTTTCTCCGGACATCGCTGACACCACGACAATTAATTTGTCGCCACGCGCTTGGCACTTACTAACGCGCTTAGCGACGGCTTGGATCCGTTCGATACTACCGACCGAAGTTCCACCGTATTTTTGAACAATGAGGCTCATGAATGTTATCCGGTCGTTACAATCATTGTACTGGTAAGTTCACCCGCAAACGGGTGACGAGGATTAGGGCGAGCGGGGTCGATTTCTTACGAGGCGCGCTCTGTTACCCATCCAACGACGCTTGCTAACGCCTCCGGCAAACTTGACGGATCGGTGCCGCCAGCTTGGGCCATGTCTGCTCGACCGCCGCCTTTGCCACCCACTTGTTGGGCGACATGATTAACTAATTCGCCTGCCGAGAAGCGGTGCGTTAAGGTCTTAGTGACACCCGCAATCAATCTCACTTTGTCACCCTCGACCGCTGCCAACACAATGATCGCGTCGCTCAATCGATCCTTCAATCCGTCCATGGCGCCGCGTAGCGCCGCCATATCTGCACCATCAATCGCGTGAGCGATGACCTTGATCGCGCCAACGTCAACGGCCCTATCCGTCAGATCGCCGCTAGATTGTCCAGCAAGTCGGCTTTTCAATGCGACGATCTCTTTCTCTTGGCTCTTCGCCTTTTCAGAGAGTTGCTCGATCTTCTTGGCGGCGTCGTCTGGTTTGGCCTTAACTAATCCGGCTATCGTGCGGAGCTGATTTTCATTACTCAGTACATAGTCAACGGCACGTCGGCCCGTTAACGCCTCAATTCGTCTAATGCCTGACGCGACGCCGCTCTCGGAGGTCAACTTAAATAGACCGATATCGCCGGTACGTTTTGCGTGCGTACCACCACATAGTTCGACAGAGAAACTGCCCATCGTCAGAACTCGGACTTCGTCTGCATATTTTTCACCAAAGAGTGCGACTGCGCCGCTTTCGATCGCGTCCGAATACGCCATGATCTTTAACTCTATCGAGTTGTTAGCGCGGATCTCGTCATTGACGAGTCGTTCAATAGCGACCAATTGTTCGTCCGTGACGGATTGTTGGTGGGAGAAATCGAATCGTAAGCGTTCGGCATCGACAAGCGAGCCCTTCTGCTGGACGTGCGTTCCCAACACGCTACGTAGCGCCGCGTGTAATAAATGTGTCGCGGAGTGGTTCAGCCGGATCGCCTGACGCGCATTCGCGGCAACAGATGCCTCCACGGTGTCCCCGACCGAGAGGCTACCGCGCTCAAGTTCACCATAGTGGACGGTCAATCCGGCTTGCTTTTGCGTGTCCGTGACGTTGAATAAGGCCGAATCCGTAGTCATCGTCCCTTGATCGCCAACCTGGCCGCCAGACTCTCCGTAAAACGGTGTGGTCCCCAACACCAAAGCACAGCTTTGATTGACGCCAACGTCACTGGCACCAACACCATCGACGAAGATTCCCAATACAGTGGCACGGCACGCGGTCGTGTCGTATCCGCAAAATTCTTGATGGACCCCAAGCTCGGTAAGCGCCGCTGCGCTAATCGAACCATTCAGACCGGCACCACCAAACTGGCTTGCGGCGCGTGCGCGCTCGCGCTGTTCGTTCATCGAATACGCGTAAGCATCCATATCAATATCAAGGCCACGTTCGCGCGCAATGTCAGCGATCAAGTCGACTGGAAATCCGTAGGTGTCATTTAATTTAAACGCAACTTCCCCGGGGATAATCGGGCCTTCAAGGTCTGCAACCGCAGATTCAAAGATCTTCAGTCCTTGATCTAAAGTCTCAGAAAAGCGCGCAGCTTCTTGGCTCAAGGTCGCTTCAATTAAGGCACTGGTGCTCGCAAGTTCCGGCACTGCGTCGCCCATTTCGCGTTGCAACGCCGGAAGGAGTCGATGAAAGAACGGTTCCGTGATACCAAGCTTATTGCCGTGGCGTAGCGCACGTCTAATGATTCTGCGTAGCACGTAACCGCGACCTTCATTTGAAGGCATCACGCCATCCATGATTAGAAATGCACACGAGCGGATGTGATCAGCAATGACCCTAAGCGACGTAACCTCCGGATTGGGATCGGGAACGAGTTCACGAACGGCCGCGATCAGGCCTTTAAATAGATCGATATCGTAATTGTTGTGCACTCCTTGAAGGACAGCGGCCATGCGCTCTAGCCCCATGCCTGTGTCTACCGAAGGTTTCGGGATCGGTGTTAACTTGCCGGTTCCGTCGCGCTCGTATTGCATGAAAACGAGATTCCAGATCTCGACATAACGATCGCCATCTTCATCTGGCGTCCCGGGGGGGGCGCCGGGAATATGCTCGCCGTGATCGTAGAAAATTTCGGAACAAGGCCCACAGGGTCCCGTGTCACCCATCATCCAAAAATTATCTTTTTCGCCGCATCGGGTGAGTCGGTTTGGGTCGACGCCAATGTGGTTCAACCAGATGTCTGCGGCTTCGTCATCTTCCTCGAAAACGGTTATCCAGAGTTTTGTCGGCGCGAGTTCAAAATGCTTTGTGAGCAACTCCCAAGCGTATTCGATCGCCTCTTTTTTGAAATAATCTCCGAAGCTGAAGTTACCCAACATTTCGAAGAAAGTATGGTGGCGCGCCGTGTAGCCCACGTTATCGAGATCATTATGTTTGCCCCCCGCTCGCACGCAGCGTTGCGACGAAGTTGCGCGGATAAATCCGCAATCTTCCGCGCCAAGGAACACATCCTTAAATTGAACCATCCCGGCATTCGTGAATAAGAGGGTCGGGTCGTTAAGCGGAACGAGTGAACTACTTGGAACCAGCGTGTGCCCCTTCTCTTCGAAGAAGGCGAGGTAGCGACGGCGAATCTCTGAAGTTTTCATAACGCAATAGTGGTGCTCTTAACCTAACAGAACAGAAATTTGATCACTGGTAAATCCGCGGTATTGGAGAAACCGCGCATGCTTGGCGCGCTCCTTAAAGTCATTCGCAGCACCACCGAACTTTTTTAGCCACGCCGCCCGGCTTCGCTCGGACCAATCGATTGCTAAGCGATCCATCGCAGCTCGCGTCGTGGATTCTTCAACGCCGCGCTGATTGAGTTCAATTTTGATCTTCACGGGACCGTAGCCAGAACCTGCTCGGTAACGGATATAGGACTCCGCAAATCGATTGTCGTCCTGCAGCTGTTCTTCTACCAATCTGGCCAACTCGTCTTCGATCAAGTGGGTGGGGAACCCCTTAGCCACAAGTTTTCGATGAAGTTCTACTCGGCTATGCTCTCGCCGCGTGAGAGCGGCAAGAGCAATATCACGTATTTGCCGGGCGGTGTCGTCGCTCAGGCTTCAACCTCCGCTGGCTCTTCGGCTTCTTCTACGCTCGCAATGACGTCAGCATCGGGCAGCGCAATCGCTCTTATTCCGGCGTCGATTTCTGCCGCCATCTTGCGGTTTTCTTTCAACACGAGCCGTACGTTTTCCTTCCCTTGTCCAAGCCGTTCGCCGTTATAGCTATACCATGCACCGGTTTTTTCGATCAGACCATGTAGAACACCCAGTTCCACTAATTCGCTTTCTAACGAGATCCCCTCGTTGTAGAGAATATCGAAATTCGCTTGTTTAAACGGTGGTGCCACCTTGTTTTTTACCACTTTAACGCGCGTTTCATTGCCGATGACTTCATCGCCGCGTTTTAACGATCCAATGCGCCGAATGTCCAAACGTACGGACGCGTAGAATTTCAAGGCATTACCACCCGTTGTGGTTTCTGGACTACCGAACATCACGCCAATCTTCATGCGAATTTGGTTAATGAAAATGACTAAGGTATTCGCCCGCTTGATGTTACCGGTTAATTTACGCAGCGCTTGCGACATTAATCGCGCTTGAAGACCAACATGGTGGTCGCCCATGTCCCCTTCGATTTCTGCTTTTGGCGTCAATGCTGCAACGGAGTCGACTACGACGATGTCAACGGCGCCGGAGCGCACTAACATGTCCGTGATTTCTAAGGCTTGCTCGCCATGATCTGGCTGCGATACCAACAATTCCCCGATATTGACCCCGAGTTTTTCTGCATATTGCGGGTCGAGCGCGTGTTCTGCATCAACGAAAGCGGCTGTGCCACCTTGCTTTTGGATTTCTGCGACAACATGTAGTGCTAAGGTTGTTTTACCCGACGACTCAGGGCCGTACACCTCGACCACTCGCCCTTTGGGTAAGCCGCCGACACCGAGTGCGATGTCAAGGCTAAGCGACCCGGTCGACACGACTTCGATGTTGCGAATGGAACCAGGATCACCCATTCGCATGATCGAACCTGTTCCGAATTGTTTTTCAATTTGTGCAAGCGCCGCTCCTAGCGCTTTTTGGCGGTTTTCGTCCATTGATTCTCCCCCGCAATATTGCCAGCGTTAGTAGAGATCTCCGACCTTATTTTTTGGCTTTTTTGCCGCTTAGTCAGAGTATCTTATGAACGGGCGATTATCGCACAGTTGTGCCCGCCATTTAACGCGTGACGCAAAAAAAAACCCAACCCGCGGCCGAGCTAGGTGTCGGGAATGTCAGGTGCGCTGATGTTGGGATTTAAGCCGATCATTTCGCATAAGCCTTGCAAGGCGACGGCAACAGTTTGGGCACGAATATCCTGCCGATCCCCACCAAATCGGAGAAGTTTTGTCACCGGATCTGAACCCAGCCGACACCAACCGAACCAAACCGTCCCGACGGGCTTCTCGTCGGTTCCCCCATCAGGTCCAGCAACGCCGGTGACAGCAACGGCGATATCGACTTTAGCTGCCCGTAACGCGCCGGCGGCCATCGCGCCGGCGGTTTCGCGACTAACTGCACCGTGGGTGGCAATGATGTCTTCTGGTACGCCGAGAATTTCAACTTTGGCCCGATTCGAATATGTCACGTAGCCACGTTCGACCCATGTGGAGCTGCCCGGAATTGCGGTCGCGGTTTGTGCGATCCACCCGCCTGTACATGACTCAGCAGTGACCATTTGCAGACCTTGCGCACAGAGTCCCTCGCCCAGCTTGCGAGCGAGATCTTCGAGATGACTTTGGTCGAAAATACATTGAGTCATGAGTTCACCGTCGCTTGCGGAAAAAGTTTCTAAGTTGATTAGCGCAGGCTTGATCAGCGACGCCGCCTAGCACTTCGACGCGATGATTGAAGCGCGACTGATCGAGCACGTTGATCACGCTACCGGCTGCCCCGGAATTGGGATCGAACGCGCCAAAAACAAGCCGCTCGATGCGCGCGTGTAACATCGCGCCACTACACATGGGACATGGCTCCAATGTCACATAGAGAGTGCCCCGTTTTATTCGGTAGTTACCTTGCTGCGCGCAAGCCGCCCGCAGCGCGACGATTTCCGCATGCGCACTCGGATCGTTTGTCGAAATTGATTGATTGAAGCCTTCGCCGATAATCTGACCATCACATACAACTAATGCGCCGACAGGAACTTCACCTACGGCTGCAGCTTCGGCGGCGAGTTCAATTGCGCGGGCTAAGAAATACTCATCCGTGTCGAGAGTTATGCGCCCTGGCGGCGATTCGAAAATCACGGAGCGCTACACCTATTCCCACTCCATTATCAACAAGCCATTTTTATCTTTTATTATCAATGGCTTATTTTCATCCGAATCGGTAATACCATGAAAAATACCATGTTCAGAATTTGCTGCTAATCGCCTTGTAAATTTTCACGAGAACGCTCTCAGGTTGCGCAGCCAGCCTGGTTGACTTACC
>JAQCEL010000203.1 GCA_027618655.1 Pseudomonadota bacterium
TCTTTCGTATTCGTTCGTTTGCCAATGGGATCGGCAACGATGGACGCGCGCAGTTTATTCTCCGGATCTAAATACGCGCGTCTCACGCCTTCATTGATCATGTCTTCAAGGCCGCAGTCAGCTTGCCATTGAATATTCATGCCGACCTTACAAAACACGACAACGATGCCAGTGTCTTGACAAATTGGACGTCGACCCTCCGCACACATTCGCGAGTTGATCAGTATTTGCGCGATCGCGTCTTTAGCCGCCTGCGATTCTTCCAACTCGTAGGCGCGCGCTAAATTTCTGATGTAGTCCGGCGGGTGATAGTAAGAAATATACTGAAGGGCATCCGCTACACTTTGGATAACGTCTTCCTGATTAATCGTCGTCACAACTCTTTCTCCGTCGGATTATTACTTGGCGCCTAGGATAAACCATGCTGGTTCGGATGCGCATAAGAAACGCAAACTTGTATCACAGCGTCGTGGAATTACGGCTTGCCCATCGCCTTAGTCAATTCAAACGGGAACGTCATGTAGGACGGTGGCCTAGGAGGCTCTAAGGACAATAAATTTCCTAACCGATCCGAGGAATTTTGTGCGTATCAAGCGCGATACAGATGTTCTTCGTTTCCATATAGAAATCAAAACTATAGTCGCCGCCATCGCGACCAATGCCGCTCGCTTTCATACCTCCAAACGGGGCCGCCAGGTGGCGATTGTTCTCAGAATTCACCCAAACCATACCAGCGTCCAAATCACGTGCTAGCCGATGTCCGCGTCCTATGTCTTGGGTCCAAAGGTATGCAGCCAGACCGTAATCAGTGCGATTCGCTATCGCCAGCGCCTCGGCCTCGTCGACAAATGGAATAGCCGTTAACACCGGGCCGAAAATCTCTTCGTTGGCGATACGCATGCTTGGCGTGGCATGCGTAAACAAGGTAGGCCGTACGTAATTTCCTGATCCGCCGCCTTCCCATGAGGGTCCACCGGTTGCCATCGTCGCGCCTTCTTGCTCGGCGATGGCGAAGTAAGCTTGCACTTTCTCTAAATGTCGCTGATGGATTAACGGTCCGATTTCGACTTCGGGATCCAGCGGATGTCCGATCGTGAGTGCTGCCGCGCGGGCGGACACCGCAGCGCAAAATTCAGCGTAAATTGATTCTTCAACCAACACTCGACTAGACGAAGTACAACGCTCACCGTTCAAGCTATAAATCATGAACACGACGGCATCTAAGGCGCGATCTAAGTCTGCATCTGCAAACACGATCACTGGATTCTTCCCACCCAGTTCCGCGTGTAGACGTTTCAAGCTCGGCGCACCTTGAATCATGATCTGACTGCCCGTTTTCGATTCACCTACAAAGGCAATCGCTTTCATGGCGGGATGTTCGGTGAGCAGTTTGCCAGTTAATTCACCAGTTCCATGGATCGTGTTCAACACGCCAGCGGGTAAACCCGCGCCATGACAGATCTCCGCAAGCAAAGACGCTGTCAACGGGCTCCACTCAGCCGGTTTATGCACTACCGTGCAACCTGCTGAAAGTGCCGGCGCAATTTTCCACGTCGACAACATAAAAGGCGTGTTCCACGGCGTGATTACTGCGATCGGACCAATAGGCTGGCGAACGGTGTAGTTAAGGTGGTCATCGGTCGGAAGCGAAACACCGTCCCGCGCACTCGGTGCCCTATCGCCAAAGAATCTGAAGTTTTCTGCGCCGCGAAGCGCGGCTTTAGCCATGTAGCGGATCGGTTGGCCCGTGTCGACGCTTTCTACCAGCGCGATTTCCTCGCTACGCGCAACAATTGCATCGGCAATGCGGTGCATTATCGCCTTACGCTCGTCGCCTCGTGTTAGGCGCCAGGTTTCGAATGCCGCTGCCGCTGAGTTAGCGGCTGAATCCACATCATGGGCGCCACCGAGTGCGACCTCACCCAAGTGACTGTTATCAATCGGCGTCGCGTTTACAAACACCCGACCATCGGCGCTATCGGTGGGGCGACCAGCAATAAAATGTCGCAATGGCGCGAGTCGAAATCGCTCGAGGTACCGGTCCGCTTGTGTTCTATGTCGTTCGAAAATTGCATTCATTGTGCTTCACGCGCGGCTATCCAATCCGGAAGATTATTGAATTTGAAACTGGTATCAGCATCGATTTCTTGCATCTCAAACGAAATGGCCAACGGATTCTGTTCGAAATAAGCGCGCATGAATTCGCATACCGCATCGTAAATGGCTTCGCCAGCTTGTTGGCGCACAGCCGTCGATCGTCCATGACCTATTCGGGCAATAACATGGATGAAACCGTTGTCTGGATGACCGTCGGCAATTACATACAACTCCCGACGCTCGGCACGAGTTCGCGTCCCTTTAAGAGGGAACACGCCCGTTTCAATCGCAGCGACGTGAATGGCTTGAAGGAGCTTTGGTATATCGATGCGCGTGTCTAAATTTGCGGAATACTCAATGATGAAATGCGGCATAAATTCAGCCCTGTTTGATTATAAGGACCCTGGTCGAAATTATATAGTCAACACGAGGGTGTTCCTGAGTGGTTACTGCTTGGCGCGTTTCGCTGGCAATAGCGGGCTTCTTGCCAAGAAACGCAACGCCGCAGCGGCCGCTCAGGAGCAGCCGAATGTATAGATAATTTCGACCAGGGTCCTAAGTATCGGAACGTTGCCACCCTATCGCAGTGCGCTTAACATGTTAAGTAATTAATCAACCACCGCTCGAACCGTTCTACCACGAGGTAATTTCATTGACCGCTAGCGCCCATCAACTGCGCGGATCCGTACCACCAATCATCACGCCGTTCAGGGATGACGATGTAGATTACGATACGTACGCAGCACTCGTTGAATATCAAATAGCCAACGGTTCGCACGGCATTCTAGTCAACGGTACAACGGCAGAACCGTCGACGTTGAGCGTGCACGAACGAAATCGTCTCGTCGACATTGCCGTGTCCGCCAGCGCGGGTCGGCTGCCAGTTTACGCCGCGACCGGATCTCAATCACTCGCCGAAACCATAGCGCTCACTGATCACGCGGTGGCAAGTGGGGTCGATGCACTGTTGATCGTGACGCCCTACTACATCCGTCCGCCGCAACGCGGGCTCATCGCTTATTACCTGGAAATTGCCAAACGACACAATGTACCGTGGATGATCTACCACATCCCAGGTCGCACTGCTGTTAGCGTGACGCTCGATACGCTCAAAGCTATCAAAGACGAATCGCCACATTTTATCGGTATGAAGCATGCGGTAAACGATCTCGGATTCGTATCTGAATGCGTCGCGGAATTCGGCGCAGACTTTCGCATCTTCGTTGGTCTCGAAGAACTGTCGTTCCCGATGATGGCGGTCGGGGCGTGCGGCCTTATGAACGCCGTGGGAAATTTACAGCCCCAAGCGCTGGCCGAAATTTGCAGTGCAGTGTGGAATAACGACTTATCGGCGGCGCGTAATCATCACGAACAACTCCTCGAACTCAATCAGGCCGTGTTTTTCGATACGAATCCGATCGCCATTAAATACATGATGCGTCGGCTCGGTCTGATTCCGCGTAACGAACATCGATTGCCAATGGTGCCAGCCACAACCGAACTGGAAGAACGCCTAGACGCCGTGCTGTTGCGCGCCGGTCTCTTGCGCTAGGCGCTCCGCCATGCGCCTCCTTAGTTACGAATTAAACGGCGAAAGCGCAGTGGGCGCAGTAGTTGACGATGGTGTTGTAAATATCACGCAACGTCTTGGCGCAGGTTACGGTTCGTTGCGCGAAATTCTTGTTGCCGATCGCATCAACGCGGTTCACGCCGAAATCCGCGGCACTTCGCCTGATCACCCACTCAGCGAGGTTCGCTATCTTCCGACAGTACCTGATCCTGAGAAAATCATTTGCATCGGGGTTAACTATGTCAATCGTAATGCAGAGTACAAAGATGACTCCGACCTACCTAAATATCCAAGCGTATTTATGCGCACACGCGAATCTCTCGTCGGACACAACGAACCCTTAGTTCGCCCGCCCGAGTCGAATCAGCTTGATTACGAAGGTGAAATCGCGATCGTAATTGGCCGCGAGGGACGCCGCATTCCTGAACACCAAGCGTCCACGTACATCGCGGGATTATCATTACTTAATGAAGGGTCGGTTCGCGATTGGTTACGCCATGCCAAATTCAACGTAACCCAGGGCAAGAATTTTGAAAAGTCCGGCTCCCTAGGTCCATGGATGGTGACTGCGGATGAGTTTTCTGATTACACCAACCTGTCTATTGCCACCCACGTTAACGGCGAACGGCGTCAGTTCGACACGACCGCGAATTTACTTTTTCCTTTCAATTATTTGATCAGCTATCTGTCCACGTTTATGCGTCTGAAACCTGGAGACATCATTTCCACAGGAACCCCAAACGGTGCGGGCGCGCGCTTCGATCCCCCGAAATATCTCAAGCCAGGTGACGTCGTGGAGATCAACTCGCCAACAATTGGCTTGCTTAGTAACAGTATTGTCGATGAACAAATCTGAAGCCCATTGTGCGAACCCGCTGAACAATACCGCGAGCAAAGCGATCGAGCCGGGCCTACCTATGCGAACATTTTCGCATTCACTACCGAGGGCATTGCTAAACACCCGCGAAGTAGTCACCAAGCTTGATGGCGCACTCGCATCTCATCCCCGCGCGTCGTAATTTGGGCCGCCGCCCATGAGTCTCTACTACGTACAGAAACTGCTCTATCAAATTAATAGAGATGAATACGCGTTAGCTCGTTTCAACGAAAATTTCGATTCGTTTCTAGCGGAGTACCGCCTGACGGAAGAAGAGATACTAGCGCTACGCAACGCCGACATTGGCCTGCTCTATGTGATGGGGGTCAACGGGCAGATCCTAATGCATTTCGCTGCCATGTCGAGCTTTGCATGGGATGCGTATCTCGATGCCATGCGCGAAGGCATTCGTAAACACGGTCCCGTTCGTGCAGGCCTATATGCGACTGTTTGGAGTTAGCTAATGAGTCTAGTATTTGCTGGCGTTTGCAGCCACGGTCCAGGTATTACGGGCCGCGCCGATCGCGCAGACGCAACTGTCCGGGACGCACTTTACGCGAGTTTCGATCGCCTACGATCCGCCCTTGAAGCAAGCCGTCCCGACGTACTTATCGTCGTCGCTGCCGAACATTTTGCGAATTTTTTCATGGACAACATGCCGGCTTTTTGTATGGGCATGAGCGATACGTATGTCGGTCCGATCGAAGATCCGCAGTGGCTAGGAATTCCGCGAGTTGAGATCCCAGGAAACGCTGCGCTGTCTCTCCAGCTGATCGAGTCTGTGATGACGGATATCGATTTGGCTTATGCGCAAGAGTGGAAATTCGACCATGGCATTATGGTGCCGCTACATTTCTTAACCCCAGAATATACGCTGCCCATCATACCAGTGAACATTAATTGCCAAGGGCCACCGCTTACGCCGCTAACACGATGTTACGATTTCGGTCGCGCACTGCGCAGGGCATGCGAGGAACGCGCTGAGCGTATTGCAATAATCGGCACGGGCGGAATTTCGCATTGGCCCGCAACTCCCGACTCGGGAAAAATTAACGAACAATGGGACCGAGAATTTCTTAACCACTTCGTGAACAACCGCCGTGACGCTCTTGTCGCCTATACTGACGAGGAAATATATCGAGAAGCCGGGCAAGGAGGTTTTGAAATTCGCACGTTCGTCGCGATTGCCGGCGCAACTGAGCATAGCCGCGGAGAAATTTGGTTTTACGAACCGATTCCGATATTCGCTGTCGGCGCGACGATAGCCGTCATGTCCATAAGCTAATCGTGCGGTGCCGCGCGACGGAATGCCTCGAGGGAAAGGCAAGCTTCTTCGATCTCGCACAAGCGCGGGAAATCGTCCATCGCAAGCTTAAATCGGCGTGCTTGAAAGACTAACGGAACCAATACAATATCGGCTAACGACACCACGTTGCCGAGACAGTAAGTCGAAGATCCTGTCTCGGCTGTGATTAACAACTCCAGTGCATCGAGCCCCTCAAGCATCCAATGTCTAAACCATTTACTGCGAGCGGCCTGATCGACCTTAAGTGTGGTGCGCAGATAAGCTAAGACGCGCAAGTTAAGTAGTGGTTGAATGTCGCATGCCGCGATATGGGCAATTTGCCTCGCGCGCGCGCGCTTGAGTGCGTCACCTGGCAAAAATGCTGGTTCTGGATATTGCTCATCCAAATATTCCAGAATCGCAATCGATTGGGTCAAGGTAATATCGCGATCAGCGTAGGTTGGAACAAGACCTTGTACGTTCAGCGCCCGGTACTCTGGAAGGTGCTGCTCACCCCCACCTTTAACAAGCGACACCGGTACAGATTGGTATTCAACACCTTTCAAATTCAGCCCTATCCGCACGCGGTAAGACGCTACGGAGAGGTGAAATTCGTGCAATTCGTACATCGATTATTTGGCCCGCCGGCTTGGGATGATTGTTTTCAAAAATGGCCACTGCGCAGGCCACAGTTTTTGACATTTTTGGCGCCTTATTGTGTTGACTATGTCACACGTCGTGTGGAACCGCCTTCTATACTTAATCTTGGACGCGATGAGATTCGCCATCTGACGGAACTCGAGCGCATAGTTTAATTGATGCGTTTGGATGTAATCCAGCGTCGAACCGGAAACAATTAGTGGTACCCGTATGAATGTACTAAAACGCAAGCCGGCGCAGCGGACTGTCGATCGAATATCGCGAAACCTGCGGATCCGACGGATCAACGTAGAGGTTGCAGGACTCGTCGTGCACACCAGCAACGTGTCTCGCGACGGAGCGCAACTTGTTTGCCCGGCGATACGCTACCCAGCGCTGGAAAAACAGTTTCGCAATGCGCCATTTGAATTAGTCATCGAACTACCAACCGAGCGCGATATTACGACCTACGCAAACGTTCGATACTCGTGTCCGTGCGACGACGAGTACTTGATAGGCGTGTCGTTTGATTCTTTTCGCGACGGTGACGCTGCTGGCTGGTACTCCTATATGGATTGGGTATGTAGCCCGTCACCGATTGCCGTCTAATCAATCGGCTTGATGACCGGGATTTAATCGAGGCTTCAGACGCAAAACTTTAGAGAATTACAATTCGCTGTTCACACGCTAGCCTAGGCCAGGTAAATTAGTATGCAAATCCGATAGCCAACGATACGCAAAATGGGAATCAAAGACCGTACCTCGCCTCGTTATCCGCGCCAAATTACCGTTGACGTTGATGGTCTAGAAATTGTTACGACCAACGTAGCTGCTGGCGGAGTGCAGCTTTGCTGTCCCGACATGCGTTACGCCGGACTGCAGCAAGCGCAACGCGGCGGGAAGACTTCGATAAAATTACGGATTCCGGGCACAGGTACGTGGGTCGCCGTTAGTGGCTATACCCGCTACGCTGACCTTTCGGATGACGAATACCTGATCGGCTTTCAATTCGGCGAATTCGTCGACCACCAAGAGTCTGACTGGACTAGCTATATCGCGAC
>JAQCEL010000204.1 GCA_027618655.1 Pseudomonadota bacterium
GGAAAATACTCGGCACTATACATATCTACCCGACTCTCGTGGAGGCCAATAAATATGCAGCTGGCGCGTGGCGCCGCGCGCACACGCCAGCTTGGATGTTAAAACTTGCTGAGCGCTATCACAGCCGACAAAGATAGATCATTAATCGCGATTTACTGTCTCGTGATCCACTAGACGAGCGCGCGATACCTGCACGCGAGGAGACTTCGAGTGTGTTTAGCTAGCGCCGAGGTCGCCTGGTTTTGCAACATAGTTTCAACCTCAAGCCAATACGATTCTGCTACGCGAATGCCAATCACGACGTCACACCTTGCGATAACTGGACGAAAAATTATTCGAGTTCCGCACAGCGAACCACATAATTATCTTACAATTAGGGACCCCAGCAACACGCCAGAGATCGGTAATGCAGAGAATAAAAGAATTAATCCGGGATATTCCAGATTTCCCGAAACCCGGCATTGTCTTTAAAGATTTAACTCCCGTCATGCGCGACAGTGCCGCGATGCTGAAGATCTCAAGAGAATTGGCTTTACCATTTCGCGACGCGCACATCACTGCCGTAGCCGGAATGGAAGCACGTGGCTTCATATTTGGTTCATTAGTTGCTCGGGAATTAAATGTCGGTTTCATTCCCCTACGCAAACCTGGCAAGCTCCCTGCCGAGACGCATAGCGTCTCCTATACGCTGGAGTACGGGGAAGCATCTTTGGAAGTGCATACAGATGCCGTATCAGCGCAAGACCGCATCTTACTTGTCGACGATTTACTCGCTACGGGTGGCACCGCAGCGGCAAGTATTAAGCTAATTAATAAGGCTGGAGCTGAAATTTGCGGTGCGGTATTTTTTGTCGAACTCGATTTTCTAAACGGTCGCCAAATGCTTGACGACATAACAGTCCATTCGTTGGTACATTTCTAGTTCTATCGTGGTGCGAAATTCGGCAGCACTTTTTCGCAAGGAAAAACTAATGATTTGCGCGATTACATACGCCCAGGATCCGAAGCACACCGCGACCTTCGAATTGCTTCGGCGTCTTTAGATCAAACTTATGTGTCTCCTCCTAGCCGCGTGCGGACAACATCGTGATTTCCGCCTGATCGTCGCCGCGAACCGTGATGAATTTTACGCGCGGCCGGCTTTGCCTGCAGATTTTTGGCCAGACAACGACATGATCCTTGGGGGACGCGACCTGCAAGGATCGGGTACTTGGTTGGCGGTTAATAGACGCGGCGCATTCGCTGCAATCACTAATGTTCGAACGTCGACGAGTGTCGCAGCGCCGCGCTCACGGGGTTTGATTATTAGCGACTATCTAACGTCTCCGTCCACTGCGGGGAAATTCGTTAGCGAATTAAATGAACGCAGAGCCGAGTACCAAGGTTTTAATGTTTTTGCGAGCGATGCGGAGTCTGCCGCGTGGTGTTCAAATTACACAGGTGAATTCAAAACCCTTACACCCGGCGTGTACGGGTTGAGCAACCATCTATTGGACACGCCGTGGCCCAAGGTAAACCGTATTAAAGCGGACTTCAAAGCCGCTGAATCGTTGTCGAAAGCGGACCTAATCACGTCGCTGTTTAGTACTTTGCAGAACGAAGATTCTGCTCCAGATAAGGACTTGCCGAATACCGGGGTCAGCATCAAATATGAGCGCGTCTTATCGCCAATTTTCATTTCTGGCGACACTTACGGCACACGGTGCTCGACGGTAATATTAATCAGCAACGACGGTGTTTTAACGTTTATCGAACGACGCTTCGGCCCGCATAAGACATTTAGCGGAGAATCGACATTTGAGTTTGAATTACAGCCGACGCCGACCTAGGATGTGGCTGAACCAAGCATTGACTAGATAACACCCATGAGCAGAATTGCAACTGAGATCGCCGTAGATGGACTGCGCGAACGCTATCTTTCCGTGAGAACGCGAACGGATTTCTTGGTTCGCAACTTGTCTGCCGAGGACGCGTGTGTCCAATCAATGCCAGATACCAGCCCGACAAAGTGGCACCTTGCACACACGACATGGTTCTTCGAGACATTTGTCTTAGAAGCTCGAACGACGCAACATCAGGCCTTCGATCCCGATTACCGATTCTTGTTTAATTCGTATTACAACGCCGTCGGCGCACAATACACGCGCGCGCATCGCGGGCTGATAACGCGGCCCGATCTCGCAACCGTCCGCGATTATCGGCACTACGTCGACGACAAAATGCTGGAACTTCTACAACACGAACTCGACCCGGAAATACTTGCCGTCGTTGAAGTCGGCTTGCACCATGAGCAGCAACACCAAGAGCTCGTGCTCATGGACATTAAACATCTGTTTTCATGTAACCCGCGGTTTCCTGCTTACACAACAGCGCTGTCAACAACGAGTGCGGGCAGCAGCGTCCGGTACCTAGAATTTCAAGGTGGGATTACGCAAATCGGCGCTCGAAGTTCGGGATTTTCATTCGATAACGAACGGCCGCGACACGACGCTTTAGTCCCTAACTTCCAACTCGGCTCTCGATTGGTCACGAATGGTGATTATCTTGATTTCATTTGCGACCGCGCCTACAGCACACCATTGCTGTGGCTAGCGGACGGCTGGGCTACGATTCAACGCGATGCTTGGGCAGCACCTCTATACTGGTACGAGTTGGATGGCGTGTGGCACGAGTTTACCTTGAGCGGTCTGCGGGAACTCAATCGTAACGCGCCCGTTGTTCATCTCAGCTATTACGAAGCAGATGCCTACGCTCGTTGGGCAAACGCGCGCCTGCCAACAGAGATGGAATGGGAATTGGCCGCCGAGCAGGTAAGCCGGGACGGAAACTTTGTTGAAGATGCGCACCTTCATCCGCAACCCGTGTTGTCGTCTGAAAATTCGCTCGCGCAAATGTTCGGCGATGTATGGGAATGGACGATGAGCCCATATACAGCCTATCCGGGTTTCAAAGCGCCGATCGGGGCGATAGGGGAATACAACGGGAAGTTCATGAGCGGCCAAATGGTGTTACGTGGAGGTGCCTGCGTCACACCGAGAGAACATATTCGAAGCTCATATCGAAATTTTTTCTACCCTGGCAATCGATGGCAATTTGCCGGCATGCGCTTAGCGCGCGACTCAGCAAAGACGTCGTAACGCCCGAGACACGCCGCGCTCGATTCCAGCAACGCTGGATATCAGCAACTGCTAAGATCTAGAAAGATTGAGACGAGAAATATGGCGAACAATATTGGCGAGCGAACGAAGCTGACCCGAACCGGGACGGTGAAGAATTCTTTAGGGCTTCTCGCTGAGAAGACATCGCTGCTGAACGGCGCGCAGAAAGCGCCGGTGGATCCCGGCTGGTGAAAAATATTTTTTCTTGGGCAACTCTTGATCTGGCGCCCAGTGCTGCTCCACGATGATGTCGCCCATCTTTCGCCCGGGCTCTAATTGTCCTTGATAGATCACGTACCTTCCGCCCTCACGTTGACCAACCGCCGGACTCTCAACCCAAATCCACATGTGCCCGGCAACCGTATCAAGAATAAGCGCCTTCTCGCTGCCAAATTCGAAACCGGGGTTGAGTGGCACAACTTCGTAACGCTGTTCAGCGAAAGATGCGGAACAATACGCAGCCGAAAATGCGCAGACGAAGGCGATCCGAATGAGCAAAGATCGTCGAATAATTCTGAATTTCATGTTAGCTCTCGCGTGTGGAATTTAGATAGACGAGATTGTCCGGTAGCTTTACGACATGCTGGTACACTCGACCATGCAAGTTCGCTCGAATCCACGGAATGGCCTCTTGCAATACTGTCTCTGCGCGCATCAGTCCGGGTAGAAATAGTCGCACAAACGCGCGACGAGCATTGTACCTCACTCGGTGTGGCTCGCCGATGCCAACTTGATCAATTTTGATACTGGTCCACTCTATCGTCATGCCGTGTGTTTTCAGTGCAATCAAGGATTCGGCGAGCAAGCGAATTTCGTCCAACAGCTTATGGCACGCATCCTTTTTTTACTTAAGGTGGCGGGGATCGCTAAACATGCAGTGCAATCCATCTGAGCTTGAATACATCGGCGGCACGTCGGGCCGGAACACCCAACCGTCATCCTTGCTGGTCGAACGATTCGCGACCTTTTCCTCGACAGTAACGCCGCTTCCCTGACAGTCGATATATCGACAGGCGTGCTCAGCAATCACCCGTTCAAACTCGGCTTGACGCTCGGGCCGCGGCGCATTGATCATGACCTGCTCTTCGCCGATTAAAATCCTAATGGCATCGTGCGGTTCTTTAAGAATTTTAATCTCGGCGTGGCCATCAATCGATAACGCGATTTTTTCGAGCTGTGCAATATAACGCTGGATGCCCAATCCCCAACTCGACGATCGGGACTTTGCCTCCGGTGCGAGCTTTCTCGATTGCCCTAATTCCGTCCGATAAGCATCCACCATCGTCTCGATCGCGATGCTTGCGAATCGCGCTTGGTCTCGCTGATCGCCGTTTGAGACAGTCCTCAGCGCATCTTCCATGAGCGTCACTCGAACCGTGTTGTCGACTAGCAAATCCGCGCGCAACGCTTGCGATCTCGAATGCACAGCAGAGCAAAAAGTCATTAACGTGAGGAGTAAACAGACTGCGATTCGATGAACTATACGATGTTGGCCACTCATCATGGTCTAGTTTAAACCGATTAAGACTAGAGAATTATCGGCCTTATTTACGCTAGCATTAGCGCGAATCACCGTCGCGCCTGGTGTCGCTCTAAACGCCATTGATCAGCCCAAGGGCCGCTTTGTGTAAATCTGCGTTCGATGCGGCGAGCACTGTGCCGCCGCCGCGTACGCTTGCCCCGTTCCAGTCGCTTATCACTCCGCCGGCGCATTCTATGATCGGAACCAAGGCGGCGAGATCATAAAACCCAAGGTCCGCCTCCGCCACGATATCGATAAAACCTGCCGCAAGCATGCAGTACGCGTAGCTGTCGACCCCAAATCGAGTTAAACGTGAGCCGCGCGCTAAATTCTCAAATTGCAGTAACTCACTCGAGGAGAACATCGTTGGGGAAGTCGCAAATACCGAGGCATCGCGAACTAAAGACGTACGCGACGTGCGTAAATTTTTACGTCCCGCTGCGTTCACTTGCTGAGAAGTACCGAAGCCGCCGATAAAGTATTCTCCGACGATCGGCTGACTCATAATGCCGAGCACGGGGACCCCGCATTCGCAAAATGCGATTAGAGTCGACCATGTAGGCAAGCCGCATAAAAATGCCTTCGTTCCGTCAATCGGATCGAGTACCCATTGAAATTGAGCAGTTGGATTCACTGGCGTACGTTCCTCTCCACTGATGCCATGGTCTGGGAAGCGCTGTGCTATCGCGGCGCGTAGCGCGTCTTCAGTGTCCCGATCAGCCACAGTAACTGGGTCGAACCTAGCGCCGCCCTTGTTGTCTACCGTGAGCCCGGTGCGAAAATAGGGAACAGCGTGAGTCGCCGCAACAACGACCAACTCGCTGATAAAACTACGTAGCTCTTGTTGTAATTTGACGTCCAAGGGGTATGCCAGATCGCTAGAATAAATGAACCTCATAATGACATTCGGCTGATTTGGAGTAAATCGACGACGCACAAGTTGGCGGAGTAACGGTTAACTGTCACTAGCTGCGTATCGAAAAAATAATTAGAAAAAATAATTAATTGAATTTATTGGACTCGCAATCGAGAATTAATCCATTGTGAGTTGAAATCATTCATCGATTTAAGGTGTGACAATGAGCAGAATTTTATTATTTTTAGCGACGAACTTTGCCGTAATTACGGTTCTGTCCATCGTAATGAGCATCTTTGGGCTGAATCAATCTGGGACGAGCCTGCTTCCGACTATCGTCACAGCGTCCGTATTTGGCATGGGCGGTTCCCTCATATCCTTACTTCTTTCCAAACGCATGGCATTAAAATCGAGCGGTGCTCGCATCATCGAGTCGCCGCATGGTGAAGTCGAGTCTTGGCTGGTAGAGACGGTACGACGCCAAGCCGCGAAGGCGGGTATCGGAATGCCGGATGTCGCTATCTTCAATTCACCCAGCATCAACGCGTTTGCCACGGGAGCAAAGCGTGATGAAGCGCTCGTCGCGGTCAGCAGCGGTTTGCTCGAGAGCATGGAAAGAGATGAAGTCGAAGCTGTTTTGGGTCATGAAATTAGCCACGTCGCCAATGGGGACATGGTCACACTAACTCTAATCCAAGGCGTGGTGAACACGTTCGTGATGGTATTCGCGCGGGTCGTCGCCAGCGCCATGAGCCGCGGCAATAGCCAAGGCGGTGGAAGCATGGTCGGCTATTACGTAGCCTACATGGTTGCGCAAGCTGTGTTGGGATTCCTCGCCTCGTTAATTGTGATGTGGTTTAGTCGACACCGTGAATTTCGCGCCGACGAGGGTGGCGCCGATCTCGCCGGGCGCGAAAAAATGATCGCGGCTCTCGAACGCCTTAAGTTCGGACAGTCAGGCGATCTGCCCGATTCGATGGCGGCTTTTGGGATCAGCCCGAGCGTACGGCGTGGATTTGGTGCCTTGCTCCGAACTCACCCACCGCTGTCTGAACGGATCGACGCGCTACGTCGCTTAGGTCGCTAGTTTTCGCGATTCACGAATTCGCCGAAAACGGCGAACGCGCAGTTACCGCCGCTGCGCTTGGCGCGCATTAATGCATAGTCGGCTGCCTCAACAAGATTGTGTTGTGTGTCCGCTGCGGTAGGAACCATAGTAGCCACACCAAAACTCGCAGTGACGACTCGTCCTACAAGTGCTCCTGGGTGCAAGATCGTAAGTTCGTAGACGGCTTGGCGAATGGTTTCCGCGATGTCCAATGAGGCATTTTCGTTACTTTCTGGCAGTAATATTGAAAACTGCTCACCGCTATAGCGGGCTGCAAAGTCCCCTGCTCGCTGCGTATTCTGGGCGATCACATCTGCAATACGCACCAAGCATTGATCCCCGGCCCGATTGCCGTAGTGTTCGTTGTACGACCCCAGCAAATCAATATCACAAACAATAAGCGACAAAGGCTGCCCGACGCGCAAAGCACGGGCCCATTCCCGAGTCAAAACGCGATCGAAAACGCGCCGATTCGCGAGCCCGGTAAGATGATCGAGATTCGATATCGCCTCGGCCGCATCCCGCGATTCGAGTAGCGCCGCTTCCGCCTCCTTGCGACGCTCAATTTCCGTGGTAAGTTCAGTAACCAAATCATTACTGCGTTGGCGCTGCTGGTTGTAATAATCGGCGAGTAATTCGAACCTGACGCGGTGCTTGGCTTCATCAATAATCGCGGTACGGGTGCGCCGGATCACCGAATACAGAAAGGTGAATAAGATAACGTTGCCCAGGCCCATTAGCGTTTGCGTGGCATCGGCAGAAAATAGTAGTAGGCATAGCAACGGTACAATCGCGGGCAACGCAAACGCAAGTCCGAGCCTTGTCCAATACGAGATGATACTGAAGGGGGGACGTG
>JAQCEL010000205.1 GCA_027618655.1 Pseudomonadota bacterium
GCCTGAATCCAGCCCCTATCGGTCCGGACCGAACTCGCCCAGACTCATTCCTGAATTGGAATTGACTATCTCGCCGCTGCGATGGCAATAACGATTTTGCTGATATTTCTTTCTCGATTCTATCGACGTCAAATTGCGCCGGAAATGAAGCGGGAACGACTTCCGCAAATACTTGGCGGGGCGCTCATCATACTAAGCTCGATTATTATCAGTATCTGGTTGCGTTCAAAGAGCTAGCACAAGACGTACAGTCGTCGCTTAAAGCTTGAGAGCCACTGCGCTTTGATAGAACATTCAGCGCTATAGAAACATGCGCGCAGTCCAAGTCACAAAATACGACGCTCCCTCGGCCTAAATGCGCAGTGTCAGAACTGGCACGGAGGAGTATTTTATGACCCTCAGTGCGGCGCTTCCCACAAATAGTTTCGACAAGCCGGCGCGACCATCGCGACCAATGACGATCATATCTGCATTCAGTTCGCTAGCTTTGCTAACGATTCGTTCCCAAGCAGGTCCTTGCGCGAGAACGCATGCGATTTTGATCGGGCGTTCGGAATATCGCGATGCGATTTTCTCCAGGGCATCCATACGGCGTTCAACTAGCGTAACCTAGTCGCTCTGTGGCGCCGCCCGCGCAAAGCCAATTGAATGTCCGACTGAACATTGATAAACGTGAAGTAAATGGATCTCACAATGAAGCCCTTGTGCAAGTTCGACGACACGGTCGAAGGCGCGCTCGGCGCTAACGGAAAAGTCAGTTGCGCAAAGGATACGTCTCATCTGCACCGTTCCGCGGTTCGTGCGAATTTTTCGTGACTGGGCGCGCCGTGGCGCGGCACTCGGTATGCGATGATGTTTGAGTCTACAAAGGACGCGCGGCAAATAAGTAGATTATTCATTGCCCTCGACCTGCGCCGCTGGCGTTGGTTCAAAACCAAACGACTTAGCAATAGTGCTCGCGAATAGTGCTTGCACCGGAATTTGCGCGTTATGCCAGGCGAGCGGGTACTCATCTAGTGAGCCAGGTTCGAGACTCAGTAAGAAGTCCGCCACACCATCGCTGTCGTCATGCGGTTCCTGGTGCGTGTCTAAGACGTCGATGAAACGTGATAAATCGGCATCGTGCAGCAGCCCAACGCCGAACTCCGTTTGCAATAGAACGTCACCTGTTTCATCGATGAGGATTCGATCGAGCTTGGAAGCTAGCTTATTTGTGTGAGTGTATAGGCGGTCACAACCATCGAGATGGTAGATCCAAGGCGTGTAATCGAGCGCGCAATAGGCACGTTGTGGCCCGTTTTGGACAAACCACCTGCCACGCTCGTCGCTGGCATAGTTGCGTGCGAGATACGCTATCGCTCGACGGTGGCTGATCACTTGATCTTTAACACGCCAGTTGCCGCGTCTATCCAAGCGTAACCATCCGAAGCACGCAGGAACGTTCGGCCATTTCTGTAAACCACGTAACACGTTGTCGTCGAAATCGGTTCGCATCTCTGTATTCAGCTGATTGGTAGTTCGGTTTTTTTGACGACTGTACGTAGGGAGAAGCTGGAATGCACGCGCGTTACGCCAGGAAGTCGCGTTAAGCAGTTGGAATGTAGGCGTTCAAAGTCTGCGGCATCACGTGCAATTACGCGCAAAAGAAAATCGGCCTCTCCGGTCATGAGATAGCATTCCATGACTTCTGGCACTTTCGCGACCGCGCTTTCAAATTTATCCAAGTCTTCGCGTTGTTGTCGATCGAGACTGATTTGCACAAATATCGTACTCGGATATCCCAGTTTCGTTTGGTCTACGAGCATGGCGTAACCACTGATGACACCAGATTCCTGCAAACTGCGCACCCGTCTGAGGCACGCCGATTCCGATAGGTTAACCCGGCTCGCGAGTATCACGTTGCTGAGACGGCCGTCGAGTTGTAATTCGTGCAGGATGGCACGGTCTGTTCGATCAAGTTGCATTATGAAATTAAATTTCGCTAAGACTAAGTGATCGCAAATATAATTGCGTATTTGGAAAGTTTAAAGCAATTATCGCAATTAAATATCTCATCTCATGGCCTATTCTCTTCTTGGTGGTCCTCGTCTCGAACGAGGGCCTTCTCAACCCGAACAGTGATTAGGAGAAAGTCATGAGAATTGGTGTGCCGACTGAAATTAAATCCAACGAGTATCGGGTTGGCTTAACCCCGAGTAGCGTTGCAGAGCTTTGTAAACACGGACATAGCGTTGCTGTGCAAGCGGGTGCTGGCGCAGGCATCCATGCCTCAGACGAATCTTATCGGAAAGCCGGAGCGACAATAGAACCTGCCGCTGAGGGCTTGTTCGACAGTTGTGATCTACTGGTTAAGGTCAAGGAACCACAGCCGCTCGAGTGCCTTCGCTTACATCAGGGTCAGATCCTTTTTACCTATTTGCATTTGGCAGCAAAGCAAGAATTGGCCTTGGATTTGATGCGTAGCGGGGCAACAGCTATTGCATACGAGACCGTCTCAGCAGATGACGGAAGTTTGCCGTTACTTGCGCCGATGAGTGAAGTCGCAGGGCGCTTGTCAGTCCAAGCCGGGGCTTATGCGCTGCAACGAGAGCATGGCGGCGCCGGGATTTTGCTTGGCGGGGTGGCCGGTGTGCCAGCCGCCAGAGTTGTGATTATTGGTGGCGGGGTCGTCGGTACCAACGCGAGCCAAATCGCACTCGGCATGCGCGCTAATGTGACGGTTCTAGATCGTTCGCTCACTCGGTTACGTGAGCTCGACGCACTATTTGATGGTCGCGTGCAAACAGTTTACGCGACCGGTGAAGCGATCAAGCAACACGTTCGTACAGCGGACCTCGTCATCGGAGCCGTGCTCGTTCCGGGCGCCGCGGCGCCTAAATTAGTTAGTGAGGAACTCGTTAGATCGATGCATCCCGGGGCCGCGTTAGTCGATGTCGCAATTGACCAAGGTGGTTGTTTTGCGACGAGTCGAGCGACAACGCACGCGGATCCAACTTATATTTTCCACGAAGTCGTGCATTACTGCGTAGCCAATATGCCCGGCGCCGTGCCACACACGTCAACCCACGCGCTAAACAACGCGACCTTGCCTTACGTGCTAGAGATTGCAGAAAAAGGCGTGGTCCGCGCACTAACGGACAATCCACACCTGCGTAACGGCTTAAACATTTATGACGGGCAAATGACCCACCAGATTGTGGCGGATGCACTGGGACTGGAATCCTCGGTAATAGATTTTAGTCGGGCAGCTTAGCGTTGCAACAAACCTCGTGGCCTTTATGTTAATTACAAGCGATTGTATTGAGATCCTAAGACTGACGACTTCGAACAGCTGGAAAGTGAGACTGGCGCTGCGCTCCCGTTAGGCTTCTTCTATCCTCATAACCAGCGGTGGATCGCTGAGCACCGCGTAGATCGCGTCAGCAATGGTGGCAAGTTCCGCATCACTAATGATGTAGGGCGGCATTAAATAGACCAAGCGGCCGAACGGCCTTAACCATACGCCACGTTCGATGAATAGTTGGGGAATACGGTACATGTCGACGGCCTGGTGCAGTTCGACAACGCCGATCGCGCCCAAGATACGGACATCGCTCACGGCGGACAACGATCGACACGGTTCAAGCAAGGTTCGGAGTTTTGCTTCGATATTTAAAACTTTCGTCGACCAGTGCGTTTCATGTAGCAAGTCGATACTCGCAAGCGACACCGCGCAGGCCAGCGGGTTTGCCATGAATGTCGGGCCATGCATGAAAACCCCTGGTTCCCCGCCGCTAATCGTTGCCGCGACGTCAGCAGTGGTTAAGGTCGCTGCCAGGCTCATATAACCGCCCGTGAGTGCCTTGCCGAGGCACATAATGTCCGGGTTAACGCCTGCATGTTCGCAAGCGAATAATTTCCCGGTACGCCCGAACCCGGTAGCAATCTCATCGAAGATTAATAGCGTGTCTAACTCGTCGCACAGTGCGCGCAACTTTCGCAGATACTCGCGGTGATAAAACCACATGCCGCCGGCGCCTTGTACGATCGGTTCCACGATCACGGCGGCAATTTCCATGTGATGCTGGCGCATAGATTGTTCGACGTTGCTGAATGCATCCTCGTGCCAAGTTCCATCAAATGCGATGTCTGGCCGGTCCGCGAAAATATGCTGAGTGAGCGCGTGGCTAAATAAGCTGTGCATCCCCGTGACGGGATCACAGACTGCCATCGCGCCGAACGTATCACCATGGTACCCGCCGCGGACCGTCAACAACCGATGTTTACGAGGTTGCTGGCGCGCTGCCCAGTATTGAATGGCCAGTTTGATCGCGACTTCGACTGCAACAGAACCGGAATCGGAAAAAAATACTCGCGTTAATGTGCTGGGGGTGATCTCTAGCAGTCGCGCGCTAAGTTCCACGGCTGGACGATGGGTTAGGCCACCGAACATCACGTGGGACATTTTGTCGATTTGTCGGTGCAGCGCGCTATTCAACTCGGGGTGACTATAACCATGAATGACGGACCACCACGACGCCATCCCATCGATTAATTCGCGTCCGTCTTCGAGCTTTAAGCGGGTGCCACTGGCGCTCGCAACAGCGAAAACCTGCGGTGGATTTAGTGTGCTGCTATAGGGATGCCAAAGGTGTTCTCGATCGAAGGCGAGTAGCGCTTCGGTCGATAACGGCAGTGTCGTGCTCGCCATGTCTTAGCGCGATTCGAGAGAATCGATGTGCCACGAAACCGGATCGTCGGGAAGAAAATGCCGGATTTTCCCACCACCCACATTAATATCCGCAGGTGCAGCCAACGTCGCGCCTTTTCGCAGTGTCAGGGTTCCCGAGTTACGCGCTAAGCCATAGAAATCAGCGCCGAATTCAGACGCGAATCCGGCCAATCTTTCGAGACATTGTTCTTCATCGAACACTTGCGCATAGCACGCCATCGAAGTCGCCGAGTTATAGACCCCAGCGCAGCCACAGGCGCTTTCTTTGTCGCTTAACAGATGCGGCGCGGAATCTGTGCCGAGGAAAAATTTTGCGTTGCCAGAGCAAGCTGCACGCCGCAAGGCTAGGCGGTGTTCCTCGCGTTTCGCAATCGGAAGACAATAGAAATGCGGACGGATCCCCCCGCGGAAAATCGCGTTACGGTTGATCATCAGATGATGAGGTGTAATCGTCGCGGCAACATTCGGACCCTGGGAGTAGACGAATTCGACACCGTCAAGGGTGGTCACGTGTTCAAGCACAACGCGTAACTCGGAGTAGCGGTGGACCAGCGGGGCGAGGGAGCGATCGATGAACACTGCCTCGCGATCGAAAATATCAACCGCTGGATCGACGACCTCGCCATGGATGAGCAGCGGCATACGGATCCTTTGCATCGTCTGCAGGACGTTATCTAGAAAAGCGAGATCGGTAACCCCGGCGTGTGAATTTGTCGTTGCCCCGGCCGGATAGAGTTTCGCAGCCGTGAAGATGCCGTCGCGGAATCCCACCTCAAGGTCTTTTGGATCGGTAGCGTCCGTGAGATAACACGTCATCAATGGCGTGAAATCGGCGCTGGCAGGTAATGCGGCGCAGATCCTTGCGCGATAACGGTCAGCGCTCGCGGCAGTCGTCACTGCCGGACTTAAATTCGGCATAACTATTGCCCGCGCAAACGTCTGCGCGGTATCGGTAATAACTTTGGCGAGAATTGCATCGTCGCGTAAATGGACGTGCCAATCGTCTGGGCGGGGTATGGATAGTTCTAGAACAGACATAGGCGCGAATCTAGCATGGCAGCAGCATTAAGTGGGAATGCGCCGCGAAACTACGATCCAAATGGAACCCGTTACGGCGAATTGAAGCATGGGCGATATTGATGCTGATGCACGAGATTCGACCACTAATTCAGCTTTGCGGCATGTTAACCTACGCAAAAGGTTGCGCTATCACTGAAAAGACACTGGTTGCCTGGAGGATTGCATGCACGGTTTGATGATGGATGTCCCGCTTTTGATCACTTCGATCATGGAGCACGCAGATAGGAACCATGCGGGTCAAGAAATTGTGTCAGTGACGGCTGATAAGCCGTTGCATCGGTACACCTATGCTGAGTGCTTTTCGAGGACGCGGCAACTTGCCAATGCACTTGATGAATGTGGCGCGAGCAGTGACGCACGCATTGGGACACTCGCTTGGAATGACTATAGACACATGGAATTGTATTTCGGTGTGCCTTGTTCGGGTCGCGTGTGTCACACGATTAATCCGCGTCTATTCACCGAACAGCTGGTCTACATCATTAACCATGCTGAAGACGAATACATCTTCGTCGATGTGACGTTTGTCGAATTGCTCGAGAAAATTGCGGACCAATGCCCGCTCGTTAAAGCGTACATCGTGTTGACGGATGAGGCGCATATGCCGCGGACGAGTTTGCCCAATGCGCTGTGCTATGAAACGTTTATCACCGATCAAAGCGACCATCGCGTGTGGCAGGAGTTCGATGAAAACACGGCCGCCGGTCTGTGCTACACATCGGGAACAACGGGCAATCCAAAGGGCGTTTTGTATTCCCACCGTTCCACGGTGTTACACACATATGGCCAAGCCTTAGCAGATACCATGGGCTTGTCGGCGCTTGATTGTGTGTTGCCAATTGTACCGATGTTCCACGTTGGCGCGTGGGGATTTCCTTATTCCGGGACCATGACAGGAACTAAATTTGTCATGCCCGGGCCCTCGCTAAGCGTTCCGAAAACCTTGGTTGACCTCATCAATTCAGAAGGGGTGACGATTTCCGCCGGCGTACCGACCGTGTGGCTACCGGTTTTAAAATACTTAAAGGAATCTGGGCGAAACTTGCAACCACTTAAGAAAACGGCGATTGGAGGGTCGGCGTGTCCATTGTCGATGATGGAAGAATTTCGCGATCTTTATGGCGTCCAAGTTGTTCACGCGTGGGGTATGACTGAAACAAGTCCACTGGGGACTGCGAATAACCACACGCGTAAGACGGCACTTCTTCAGGGCAACGAATTGCAACGCCATCTGCAAAGCGCAGGTCGGTCGTTACCTGGAGTGAAAATCAAAATTACAGACGACGAAGGCAACGAGTTGCCTTGGGACGGGGTGGCGTTCGGAGCGCTGAAAATTCGCGGTCCGTGGGTATGTTCCGCTTATTTCAAAATGGATAAGCCAAGCGACGCACACGCGGAACCGGGTTGGTTTGACACAGGCGACGTTGCCACTATCGACGAGCAAGGCTTCATGCGCATTACCGATAGAACGAAAGATGTCATTAAATCCGGAGGCGAGTGGATCAGCTCAATCGATCTTGAGAACGTCGCCATGGGTCATGAGGGGGTGGCAGAAGCTGCCGTGATTGGTATTGAGCACCCGAAGTGGCAAGAACGACCACTGTTAGTGGTGGTGAAAACCCCGGGCGCATCGGTCAGCGCGAGTGAAATTATCGACTATTTCGACGGTAAGATCGCGAAATGGTGGACGCCGGACGCCGTCGAGTTC
>JAQCEL010000206.1 GCA_027618655.1 Pseudomonadota bacterium
ACCGACAACCCTAGCGGAACCCGTTCCGTCGCAGGTCTGGCAGCGGGTTAAGGAAGGTCTTCTCATTGCGCTCGGCGGTGTCGCACTATTTTTGTTGATCGCGTTGTGGTCCCACCATCCCTCGGATCCCGGCTGGTCGCACACAGGAACTGCCGAACCAATCCGCAACCATTGCGGCATTGTTGGTGCGTGGATCGCGGACATCGCGCTGTATTTATTTGGCTATTTCGCGTACGTATTTCCGTTGATGATTGGCTTTTCCGGGTGGGTGATTTTCCAAGAGCGACACGACGATTTCGGATGGGATTATTTTCACTTGAGCGTTCGCGGAATTGGTTTCGCGATGACTTTAGCAATGGGTTGCGGTCTGATTTGGGTCCGTACTCGTGAGCTCATTCCCATCATGCCCCACGATGCGGGGGGGATCTTAGGCGATGTGGTTGGCGGCGTGTCATTCGCAGTATTTGGTCACCTCGGTGGCTCTTTGTTAATGCTAGCGATGTTTTTCACAGGGGTAACGCTATTTACTGGGCTTTCGTGGCTGTGGTTAATGGACAACCTCGGTCGCTATACGCTGAGCGGCATCGAACTCGCTAAAGTGCGCATGGAACTTCTCGTCGACTACGTAAAAGGTCAACGCGCAAAGCGCGAAAGAATCGCGATCGTCAAAGAAGAAGTTATAAAACACGAGCGACGGGAACCCGTGCATATTGAGCCCGTCCTTCGCGAGATCCCGACTGGCGATCGCATTGAAAAAGAAAAGCAAACCATCTTGTTCAAGGGTCCGCAGAATTCCTTGCTCCCCGCGCTGAACTTGCTCGATGAACCCGTGGTAGCCATCGGGGGATATTCCAGTGCGGCGCTCGAAGCGATGTCGCGACAAGTTGAATTGAAACTCAAAGATTTCGGGATCGACGTCGAAGTGGTCGCGGTGCATCCGGGACCCGTGATAACACGTTTCGAACTAATGCCTGCGCCCGGGGTAAAAGCGAGCCGGATCACCAACTTGTCGAAGGATCTTGCACGTTCTCTGTCGACGATCAGTGTGCGTGTCGTCGAAGTGATTCCAGGTAAATCAGTTATCGGCTTGGAAATCCCGAACGAGCATCGCGAAGTAGTGAGTTTGAGTGAAATCTTGAACTCAAAAGAATACGACTCGAGTAACTCCCACTTAACCTTAGCGCTAGGCAAGGACATCGGTGGTAAGCCCGCCGTCGTGGACTTGGGGCGCATGCCGCATTTGTTGGTCGCGGGAACGACGGGTGCTGGCAAATCAGTCGCACTAAACGCGATGATTCTGAGCCTACTGTATAAATCCACCCCGACGGACGTCCGTCTCATTATGATTGATCCAAAAATGTTGGAATTATCCGTCTACGACGGCATCCCTGCGTTATTGGCTCCGGTCGTCACTGATATGAAAGAGGCGGCCAATGCGTTGCGTTGGTGTGTTGCCGAAATGGAACGCCGTTATCGCCTGATGGCCGCGCTTGGGGTGCGAAACATCAGTGGTTACAACCGCAAAGTTGAAGATGCAATTAAAGCGGGCAGCCCCATTGAAGATCCGATATTTAGAATGATCATCGAAGATGAGAAGTGCCCGACATTAGAATCATTGCCGTACATCGTGGTCATAGTCGACGAATTGGCCGACATGATGATGACGGTCGGCAAAAAGGTCGAAGAATTAATTGCTAGACTTGCGCAGAAAGCGCGCGCGGCTGGGATCCATCTCATACTCGCGACGCAACGGCCGTCGGTTGACGTGATTACGGGATTAATCAAAGCAAACATCCCCTCGCGCATTGCGTTTCAAGTTTCCTCTAGAATCGATTCGCGAACTATTTTGGATCAGATGGGTGCGGAAACCTTACTCGGACACGGCGATATGCTCTACTTGCCCCCTGGTACTGCGATTCCGTTACGTGTGCATGGCGCGTTTGTCTCCGATCAGGAAGTACACAAAGTTGTCGACCAACTTAAGCAGAATGGTACGCCCGAATATATAGACGATATTTTGTCGGGACCAAGCGATGCTTCAGAACTGGGTGGCAACGGATTCGATGAAGAATCGAACGAGGAGATGGATGAGCTGTACGATAAAGCGGTGGCGATTGTTACTGAATCGCGACGCGCGTCGATATCGGGAATCCAACGGCGGCTAAAAATTGGCTACAACCGAGCCGCACGAATGGTCGAAGAGATGGAGCGCGCCGGGGTCGTTGGTGAGTTACAATCGAACGGTTCGCGCGAGGTTTTAGCGCCCCCACCACCCAAAAACTGACGGCAATCTATTGCGAGAACTCCTCTCATCCATCCTGCTTATCGGCTTGTGCGCATCTGGCCTCGGCGTGAACGCCGAAGAAACTACGCCAGGTCGCGCGCGCCTGACCCAATTCCTTTCGGAATTGACGAGCATGCGTGGGCATTTTCAACAGCAGTTGTTCGACGAGTACGGCGCGCTGATGGAAAGTGCAGAGGGTGATGTGATCATTTCGAAACCTGGTAAATTTCGCTGGGAATATCAGCACCCATACAGCCAGGTTATTGTGACAAATGGCGCAACGATCTGGATCTATGATGCCGATCTAGAGCAAGTCAGCGTCAATCCCTTTACGCAGGATGGTACCCATTCGCCTGCCGCATTGTTAAGCGGAGATATTGATATCGAACAATATTTCACCAGCATTGAAACTGCCGGCGAAGATGACATTATTTGGGTCTCACTGACACCGCGCGACGCAAGCGCAACGTACAGTGGTGTTGATCTCGGGTTTACCCCGCTCGGCCTATCGGCTATGAAGCTTCGCGATAACTTAAATCAGCTAACCTCGATCGCGTTCAGCGAAATCGAACGTAACGCTGAGGTGGCAGACGCGGAGTTTGAATTTGTGCCGCCGGCTGGCGTCGATGTGATCAGCGGGACAGGAGATTAATTAGTTGCAATACTCAGCGTTTGATTGCGCTGCGAGTTTTGTTCGATGTCCAACGGAAATTATTCTGACCGCCCACTCGCCGACCGCCTACGCCCCCGCTCGATAATCGAACTCGTCGGACAGGATCAACTGCTTGCCGACGGTAAGCCACTGCGTCGAGCATTGCTGGGAGAAACCCTGCATTCCATGGTCTTGTGGGGCCCGCCGGGGAGCGGTAAAACAACAATCGCGCGGGTCATCGCCGAACATGCTGATGCGAATCTGGAGTCGATATCGGCTGTTTTAGGCGGCGTAAAGGAGATCCGCGCTGCGGTAGACAACGCCCGGCGCGCTAAGTCCGAGGCGCAACGACAAACTATCGTATTCGTTGATGAAGTCCATCGTTTTAATAAAGCCCAGCAAGACGCCTTTCTCCCGCATATCGAAGACGGGACGATTACATTTATCGGCGCAACGACTGAGAACCCTGCATTTGAATTAAACAACGCGTTGCTGTCGCGATTAAGAGTGTACGTTTTAAAGGCGCTGTCGAGCACCGCAATTCGGTCGGTCATCGATCGGGCAATCGAGGTTTTGGCCTTGGATGAACCAATTGAAATGGACAACGCAGCGCGGGATCTGCTCGCCAACTGTGCCGACGGCGACGCGCGCCGCGCATTAAATTTGCTCGAGATCAGCGTCGCCATGTCCCACGACAGAGTCATCGACGAGAACGTCATCGCCACGACCATCGAAGGTGGTTCGCTACGTCGGTTCGATAAAGGCGGCGATTATTTTTACGACCAAATATCGGCGTTCCACAAATCCGTGCGTGGCTCAAATCCGGACGCAGCACTTTATTGGTTTGCTCGCATGATCGACGGTGGCTGCGACCCGTCTTATATCGCGCGACGGGTTCTAAGAATTGCTAGTGAAGATGTCGGTAACGCGGATCCGCGTGCGCTAAGCATCGCGCTCGACGCTTGGTCTGCTTATGAACGAATGGGCTCCCCGGAAGGTGAACTCGCGATTGCGCAAGCGATCGTATTTTGCGCATGCGCAGCTAAGAGTAATGCAGTGTATCTGGCCTTCAATGCCGCACGAGAAGCGGTATCGACGTCCGGTTCGTTACCCGTGCCCAACCATATCCGCAATGCCCCAACCCAACTCGCAAAACAAATGGGTCACGGTAAGGCTTATCGTTATGATCATGACGAAATCGGCGGCGTCGCGATCGGACAGCAGTATTTTCCCGACGAACTCGGCGATCCGATCTACTACAAACCCGTCGAGCGAGGGCTCGAATTGAAAATCGCAGAAAAACTTGCTCGGTTACGCGCTCGATCCAAATGAAAAATCGCGGATCCAAACCATCGGTTCAGATCGTCCAATGAAAATTTTAATGCTAGTAGCGCTCGGCGGGGCGGTGGGCGCGATGGCGCGATACTCGGCATCGTTAGGCATACACGGCATTTTCGGTCACGGATTCCCCTATGGCACATTGCTCGTCAACGTCGTGGGATCTTTTATCATTGGCTTACTCTATATCGTGATCACGGAGTCGGCTGCGGAGTATGGACATTATCGCACGCCAGTGATGGTTGGCGTGCTCGGTGCGTTCACAACGTTTTCGGCTTTTTCGCTTGAAACCGTTCACTTGCTCGAAGCGGGAGACATGTTTAAAGCGAGTTTGAACGTTTTGTTAAACGTGATTTTGTGTCTAGCGGCGTGCTGGCTTGGATTGACCATTGCCCGAGCGCAGTATTAACCGACTGCGCGACTTCGAGCCCGCGCCCGTTATAAACTTCGCTAATATCGCGGCGATGCCGCCAGCGTTCACTAAGTTGATTGATTCAGAATATCGCTATGCTTGATCCCAATTTGTTGCGTAATAACCTAGAGCTCGTTGAGGCCGCGATTGTACGTCGTCACCAAGTGATAGATTTTTCGAGTTATATTGAGCTCGAGGCAGCTCGTAAATCCTTGCAAGTCGATACCGAAAGTTTACAGGCTGAGAGGAATTCCAAGAGCAAAGCGATAGGTGCGGCAAAAAGTCGCGGCGAGGATATTGCGCCGTTGCTCGAATCTGTTGCCGAATTAGGTGAGCGGCTAAAATCGAACGAAGCCGAACTTGAAGGGATCCAAGTTCAGCTAGCCAGTTTCCTTGATGAGCTTCCCAACATTCCTCACCTAAGCGTTCCCGAAGGCAAAGGTGATCAAGATAACGTTGAAATTCGACGATGGGGCGAACCGCCAACATTTGATTTCGAAGTGCGCGATCACGTCGATCTCGGCGCCAAACATCAAGGCATGGATTTCGAAGCAGGGGTCACTCTGGCGAGTTCGCGGTTTGTCGTTCTGTCTGGATCTATTGCCCGCCTTCAACGTGCTCTCGCGCAATTCATGCTCGATATCCATACCCTCGAACACGGTTATCGAGAAGTTTACGTACCCTATCTCGTCAATGAGAAAACGATGCGGGGAACTGGGCAGCTACCAAAATTCAAAGAGGATTTATTTTCCATCCCGGAACAAGGGCTGTACTTGATTCCAACTGCAGAGGTACCCGTGACGAATCTTGTCCAAGACAAGATTTTGGACGAGGCCCAAATGCCCGCGCGCTACGTGTGCCACACACCCTGTTTTCGAAGCGAAGCGGGATCCTATGGTAAAGATACGCGCGGCATGATCAGACAGCATCAATTCGACAAGGTGGAAATGGTGCAGATCGTGCGGCCTGATGATTCGTACCGCGTGTTAGACGAACTAACGCGACACGCCGAAGTAGTTCTCGAAAAACTCGGATTACCCTATCGAGTCGTGACGCTTTGCGCAGGCGATCTAGGTTTCTCAGCAGCAAAAACCTTCGACATCGAAGTCTGGCTACCATCTCAAGGCGTCTACCGAGAGATCTCTTCGTGTAGTAATTTCGAGGATTTTCAGGCGCGCCGGGTAAAAGCGCGTTGGCGAAATCCAGCGACGGGGAAACCTGAATTAGTTCACACGATAAATGGTTCGGGTTTAGCTGTCGGTAGAACGCTAGTTGCGTTGCTCGAAAACAACCAAACAGCTGACGGAAGTATCGTTATACCCGCGGCATTGCGACCGTATATGTCGGGTATGGAAACGCTACAAGTAATGCAATAAACGTCGCCGCTAGACGAGATAAATCAGTAAGATCACAAAGCCGATCACGGCCAGGATCGGCAGCACGGCCGAGCGCCAGTCACCCGATTCGGCGGCAGGGCTCTCATGCAGCATGCGCTTGGCGGAAGGCCAGATGAAGATCATCATCGCGATCACTAGTACCGCGGACCCAATTTTCATCCAATCCATTGTCGTTCTCGCAGAAAAAAGGCCGACCGCTTTGTAAGCAGGTCGGCCGTAATTCAAATAGCTTTCGTTTAGTCGTCGCCGCCAAAAGCGCCGAGCAGGTGCAGTAGGCTAGTGAAGATGTTTAGGATGCTGATGTATAAGCTGACGGTAGCATGGATGTAGTTTGTTTCGCCACCGTTGACCATCCGACCCGTGTCATAAAGGATGAAACCGCTAAACAGCATAATCACTGCGGCAGAAATCGCCAGGGATAGCGCAGGGATTGCAAAGAAAATATTTCCCAAAGACGCGCCGAGTATGACTAATAGCCCAACGAACAGAAAGCCACCCATGAAGCTGAAATCACGACGGGTCGTTAAGGCATAGCCAGACAGTCCGAGGAAAATGACACCGGTCCCGCCGAGTGCCGTGGTGACAATTTGAGTGCCGCCAGGAACCGCTAAATAATGCGAAATGGTGGGTCCTAGTCCGAAACCCAGTAGGCCGGTGAACAAGAACACGACACCGATTCCGGACGCGGAGTTGGCCGTCTTGGGAAGGACTAACCACAATATCGCGAGAGCTGCCACACTGCAGCCCAGGCTGACGCCGGATCCGACCCGCATAGAAACTGACACAGCTGCCATCAGCGCGCTGAACAGTAAGGTCATCGACAGTAGGGTGTAGGTGTTGCGGATTAATTTGTTGGTCGCCAAGCCCCGAGTGCTTGAATGGGGTACTGCATAATTTGTAGCCATGGTTCTGTGTCCCTCCATTGAGACAGGTCGTTCGACATCTGGTGCGATTGTAAGAGCGTACCAGAAAACAGGTAACGTTTAAGCGAATATTATGGTCGATATCCAAAAATTCAAGTGCTAAGCGTCGATAGCTTTCGCGATTCCATGCAATCAGATAACCTTACGCGCCTTGAAGTTCCCTGCACGTGATAAATTCAGGATCCGAATTGAGCTTGTACGTCAATCGATCCAGCCAACGGAACAGCGACAATAGCGTGCACCCGAGCACATATTTCAGCCGTGAATAAAATCGTGATTCGGGCGTGCGGGTTTTAAATTAGGAGAGGTGGCAGAGCGGTTGAATGCACCGGTCTTGAAAACCGGCAAGGGGTTAAACCCTTCGAGGGTTCGAATCCCTCCCTCTCCGCCAAACTAAAAATGCCCCGTTAGGGGCTTTTTTGTTTGG
>JAQCEL010000207.1 GCA_027618655.1 Pseudomonadota bacterium
CATTGAATATAAGTTCATTTAAAAATTCAGACATAGTGCTGTGACAATTATCAACACAAAAACGGAACTCCTACCGTTATTTGCGTGACTAAGCCTAGTAGATTCCGTAACCGTTAACTTCCCCTTAACTCCCCCACTTACCCCGCTCCCCCGCGGGGTTTTTTTTGAGTAACAAGCCGCGACCATGACTTACGGTTCATCTAAGGTGAACGGTGAAAAGTCGGTGTCGGTATCGTAATAGTCGATTTGTTCTTTGCGTTTCAGGAATCCAACAGCGAGGTAGGTCGCGGGAGTCATGATGACTTCGATTCCAACTTTAAAGCACCAGTTGAATACCAGGACCGATAACAAAGTTTGATTGTCCCAGATCCCGTAAAAAGCAATGGGATAGAAAATTAAGCTATCGATTCCTTGTCCGAATATCGTCGAACCGATAGTACGCATCCATAGATGTCGTCCCTGCATGCTAACTTTCATCCGTGCAAGAATGTAAGCGTTAACAAAATCGCCGACCCAAAAGGCCGCGATCGATGCGACAACGATCCGCCACGTGTTGCCGAATACGATTTCCAAGGACGGTTGTAACGTTAGGTTGAACGGTTCGTCCGAGCTGCCCGGTAGATTCAGGATGGTCAGCGTCATGATGGTCGCGAATATCATGGCGGCGAATCCCGCCCAAATCACCTTACGGGCACGCGCATAGCCATACACTTCGGTCAATACGTCGCCGAATATGTAGCTTATCGGAAAGAAGATGTTGCCTGCGCCAAAGACTAATGTTGCGCCAACAAAGGGTAGCGCAAACGGCAGTGCCAATTCGCAGACTTTTGCCGGGCCAATTAAATTCGCGCACAATAAGACCGTGACAAAAGCGGCCATGATTAAGTCGAAATAGCGAAACCGATGGCGCGAATCGCTGGCGCTCGTGATCATTGTTCGACTCTTAAGGACTGCAGACTTTTCCGTATGCCCGGAAACGTGGTCGAGGCGCTTTTCAAGGTATCTTGAAAATTAATCGAGATGTAACGATCTTGGTCGAAACCGCAACTTGTCACACCAGTCAAACTCCCGTTCTCACTTCTGTAAGACCAGCGTATCTGCGGCAAGCGTAAGTCGCCGGCCTCAAGTTCGCGTTCAGCCGGCACCGCGAAAAATCCCGGTTGGTTGCGGGCGATCTCGGTTAAAAACAGCTGGATGCAATGTTCAGTCGAAAATTCTCCGGCGGAAAGGGCCGCTTTTGGCAAAGTGACAACGGTTATCTGTAAGCTTGTCGAAGCTTGCAAGTCGCCGGCGCGGTAGGCATAAGTCCTACCAAGCATTGAGTTCGCGACAACTGGCTTGTTCAGGAAATCAGGCGGTACGAACTGCAACTTGTTTTCGGCTTGTGCGTCCAGCATGAAAAACACGCAAGTGGCAATCACGAGTAATCTCAAAATCATGAAAAGGATGCTAACAGATGATGATCGTGAATTGGGTGAGTGATAAGACGGAGCTGAGGTGATGGCGGTTAGTTCCAATTTTTAGGAGCATGCACTCTTCGTACGCATACTTTAGCCAATTCGGCGACACTTAGGTTTGTTTGCTTATCGGTAATTTTAGAAAATCAAATGTCGAGACACCTACTTGAACGTTTCTTATGCACTTCGGATTGGCCGGGTCGGTCTTAGTTCTGTCGTTGCCTATCTACGACGCACTGATCGGACTGCACGTCAATGATGACAATAGAATCGCAGATGGCCCAAAAGACAGATCTCGAATTCCAATTGAGTCGGCCGGACGTAACCCGCGTCGAATAATAGTCAAAATCGTCGTTAGATTGTTAGTCTCGTTTCGGCCGGAATATTTGGAATTTTAAAGTCGGAGCTAACTTGCGATGAAGACGATGTCGTGTGCAGTCATTTATTTTTGCTTGATGTTGACCGGCTGCGGTGGCCCAGGCTCTCAAGCCGACAAATTTGTCGGACATTGGGAAAGTCATTCGTTTACGATGGATATCAGTTGGGAAGATGACGCCTATCACGTAGAAATCGACAATCCTCGGGGTATGCTTGGCGGTAGTTATGCAGGAGAACTCGCGCCGCTTGGGCTCATAGTTACGCTGCCGCTAGCCGGAGAGCAATTTATTCTGCTCACGGGAGACAGTGACCAATTGGAATTTCTTGGCGAACAACTCGAAAAGCAGGTGCCATAAACGCTGAGCATTGCGCGCCTATCGTCGAGGTGTTGCCTGCCCACGTCTTTCCTGGACACCCCACTGCACAGCGGCCTAGCATTTCTCTCGACCGATAGCGCCACCGTCGTTTTCGGTCAACTTGTGACGAGTGCTGCAGCGTTGCCAGGTGCGAATCCGTCCAAACAGGTTTGAGTCCGCCGCGGGGCGAGCCTAGCAGCCTGTCGGACTTAGGAACAATCTACTGCGCTGCTGGGACAACGGCCCAAAAACGTGCGATTTCTCGTTACCTAGAACCACTACGCTCCTCAAAATCGCACATTTTTTGGCTCGTTTTCCCGCCATGCGCTACGATTGCCTAAGTCCGACAGGCTGCTAGAGCAGCTAAGATAAGCAACAAATTTCCTCCCCATCGTGGACGCATATCGAACTATTTGTGTGGCGCCGCCGCCGGAGGTGAGCGCGGTACTCGAAACCGTCAGAGGCTTCGGAGCGGCAGCTTAAACAAACGGCGATCTGCACCCGTGTCTGCGTTGGGGCAGAGCGGGTCGAAGGGTTTTTCCGCGGATGCACTTTGAATCATAGCGTTCTGGCCTGAGACTTTTTCCTTGCCGTGTTCCGGATATCCGACAATCGGTTCATGCGTTTGGGCAGCCCGATTTCGCCGAAACCATATCGTTTCCTGAGTTTCGTACTTACGGCGCCCCGACTACGAACGGTCACCGTCAACTCGGCTCACCGCGCATTCTCTCGCTGGCGGTGTTCCGTGCGCTGATAAGTCGAAGAAAAGATGCGCTTGACTAACGTACGCGAAGGCGTACGCTTTCGTCGTTTGTAAAAGGTGCGTGGTCATGTCTGCGGTAAGTGCAAGCGAAGCTCGAGCGAATCTCTATCGCCTGATGGACGAAGTCGCGCAATCTCATGATCCGTTGCTGATCACCGGTAAGCGGGGGAATGCCGTGCTTTTATCCGAGACGGACTGGAACGCAATTCAGGAAACCCTCTATCTGCTGTCTGGACCGGGTATGCGTGAATCAATCGTTGAAGGTCTGGATACACCCGTCGACGAGTGTGACGAGAATCTGGATTGGTGATCTGGAGGGTCGTTTACACGAAGCAGGCACAAAAGGATGCCAAAAAGCTGGCTGCCTCAGGGCTGAAGACCAAAGTTCAAGAACTCCTGGAAATACTCGCTGAAGACCCGTTTCGACATCCTCCAGCCTTCGAAAAACTAATCGGTGATCTGAAGGGAGCCTACTCGCGGCGTATCAACATCCAACATCGCCTCGTGCACCAGGTTCTCGAAGAGGAGAGGGTAGTCAAAGTGCTCCGAATGTGGACCTACTACGAGTAGCGGTACGCGTTGACCGATAGTGCCGTCGACGGCTGCGCTCAGGTGATAAGTGCGGCAGTCTTGGCCGGCCCGGATCCGATCCGACGGGTTCGAATCCGCTGCGGGGTGAGCCCGCAGCAGCTACGAAAATCAACGAGTTAAGTTGGCTCCCCGGGACGGGCTCGAACCGCCGACCTAGTGATTAACAGTCACCCGCTCTACCAACTGAGCTACCGGGGAACAGGAGCAGGCGCGTATGGTACTGATGCGCTCCGACCGGGTCAATGTAAGTATCGGAATCAAAAAAATATTTTGACGCGCCGATGCCGATTTGGATCCCGCGATCAATAAGCAGACGCGACTTCCACGGTCGTCCGCTTTGTGTACCATAGCTCGATTCACTATCTCGATGTCATCTATGACTAACGCATTTCAGCTCGTTGCGAATTTTGAACCGGCTGGCGGACAGCCGGAAACGATTGCCAAGCTTATCGATGGCATTGAAGCGGGGCTCGCTCATCAAACCTTGCTCGGCGTTACTGGATCGGGCAAGACCTATACGATCGCCAACGTTCTGACCACAATCCAGCGGCCTGCGATCATCCTGGCACCGAACAAGACTTTGGCCGCACAGCTGTACGGCGAGATGCGCGAGTTTTTCCCGCACAACGCAGTCGAGTATTTTGTTTCCTACTACGATTATTATCAGCCGGAAGCCTACGTTCCAGCCTCTGATACGTATATCGAAAAGGACGCGTCGATAAACGACCACATAGGGCAAATGCGTCTGTCTGCGACGAAAGCTCTGATGGAGCGGCCTGATACCATCATCGTCGCAACGGTGTCGGCAATTTACGGGCTTGGCGATCCGACCGAGTACCACGGCATGGTGTTGCACTTAAAGCGCGGCGACACAATTGATCAACGTGACATCTTACGGCGCTTAGCTGAAATGCAATATGTCCGTAATGAACTTGATCTCGTCCGCGGGACGTATCGGGTTCGCGGCGAAATAATTGATATTTTTCCGGCTGAATCTGAGCGGCACGCGGTGCGGATCGAATTATTCGATACGGAAATAGAGTCGCTCGCCTATTTCGATCCGTTAACGGGTGAGGTGCTCCGAAAAATGCCGCGTTTGACGGTCTATCCGAAGTCGCATTATGTGACCTCACGCGCCACGGTTCTAAATGCAGTTGAATCGATCAAGATCGAACTGGTAGAACGGCTTGAACAACTGCGTACGGCAAATAAATTGGTTGAGGCGCAACGTCTCGAGCAACGGACGCGTTTCGATCTCGAAATGATGGTGGAGATCGGGTATTGCTCCGGGATCGAAAACTATTCCCGTTATCTATCGGGACGTAAAGCAGGCGAACCGCCGCCAACATTATTCGAGTACTTGCCAAGGAATGCGATCATGATCATCGACGAGAGCCACGTCACGATTCCGCAACTTGGCGGTATGTATCGCGGCGACCGTTCGCGCAAGGAGAACTTAGTCGAGTATGGCTTCCGCCTGCCCTCGGCGCTCGATAACCGGCCGTTGCGATTCGACGAATTCGAACGCCTCGCCCCGCAGAGTATTTTCGTGTCTGCGACGCCAGGCAACTATGAGGCCGATCACGCCGGGCAAGTCGCGGAATTAGTCGTTCGACCAACGGGGCTTATCGATCCAGAAATTGAAGTCCGCCCCGCAGTGACTCAGGTCGACGATCTATTATCCGAGATCAATATTCGGGTGAAGCTTCGTGAGCGTGTCTTGGTCACGACCTTAACGAAGCGGATGTCTGAAGACCTCACGGACTACCTTGCTGAGCACGGCATACGGGTTCGGTATTTACATTCCGATGTCGACACGATTGAACGGGTCGAAATTCTCCGCGATTTGCGTTTAGGGGAATTCGACGTCCTGGTCGGAATAAATTTACTGCGTGAAGGCTTGGACTTACCGGAAGTGTCGCTGGTTGCGATACTTGATGCGGATAAAGAGGGCTTTCTTCGCTCGGATCGATCCCTTATTCAAACCGTCGGGCGCGCCGCGCGAAACTTATCCGGCCGCGCGATTCTGTATGCCGATCGGATCACGGGTTCGATGCAACGCGCCATGGACGAAATGGATCGACGCCGAGTCGTGCAAATCGCTTTCAATCTCGAGCACGGGATAACCCCAGTCGGCATCCAGAAGGCGGTTCCAGACATCATGGAAGGCGCTTATTCGTCGGGACCCGGGAAGGCTCGACAGTTGCGAAAAGTTGCTGAGAAGACCCGGCAATATGAACATCTGACAGGCGCGCAATTAGGATCACAGATTAAAGCGATGGAAACAAAAATGTACAACCACGCGCGTGACCTCGAATTTGAGGAAGCAGCAACGCTGCGCGACCAAATCGAAGACATCAAGGCGCGATTTTTAAATATACCAAGTTAGGAAATTTCGCGTTGCGGGTTGCGCGTTGACCCATCATATCGATCCAAGCACGTCCGAACCGTCGGAATTCGAAATGTCGTGAGCTTAAATCCATTCGCCGATGCCCCAGGATAGAGGACGACATTGCTCATTGACTCTAGTCGTACCGTAAGCAGTAATCGCTGCAGTTTGACGGTAGCTCGATCGAATTATTTCCTGTATCCTTCGCAGCCCTGCGAGGCAGGTGATGAATAGAACCCTCGATTCTGATCGATTCGGGTGCTCTAGACGTCAGCTGGAACCTCTACAGGCGCGTAGCTCAGTTGGTTAGAGCACCACCTTGACATGGTGGGGGTCGTTGGTTCGAGTCCAATCGCGCCTACCAATTTTTTCGACAACCTTAGATCGAAATGAAGTGCCAAAATTAGATAGATCGCGGTACAGATTTCGACTCCGTGTTAAACCCGTTAAGCGAACTATTCGATGGCCCCTCGTACCGGCCACGGAGATAATTTAATGCCCACAATAACTTTACCCGACGCCACGCTTAAGCATTTCGATGCGCCGGTGTCAGTGGCGGCTGTCGCGGCATCTATCGGCTCCGGATTGGCAAAGGCGGCACTTGCCGCAAGGCTCAACGGCCAGCTGGTCGACACCTCTCACGAGATTTCGAACGACGCAACTTTAGCGATTATTACAGCTAAAGATGACGATGGTCTCGAGGTTATCCGTCATAGCTGCGCGCATTTGCTCGCGCACGCTGTCAAAGATTTGTTTCCGACTGCACAAGTGACGATCGGACCCGTGATCGACGAAGGGTTTTACTACGACTTTGCGTTTGAACGCTCCTTTTCCCCCGAAGACCTCGAATCAATCGAAAAACGCATGGTGGAACTCGCGGCCGAAGATTTCGCGGTCGAACGGTCCGTGATGCCACGCGATGAGGCGGTCACGTTTTTTCGCAGCTTAGGCGAACAGTACAAAGCGGAAATAATCGAATCAATTCCTGCGGACCAAGATCTGTCCTTGTACCGACAAGGCGAGTTCATCGATCTGTGTCGAGGCCCGCATGTGCCGAGCACAGCCCATATCAAAGCGTTCAAATTGACGAAGATGGCCGGTGCGTATTGGCGCGGCGATTCGAACAACGAAATGCTGCAACGAATTTATGGAACAGCGTGGCCCGACGCGAAGGCGCTAAAGGCCTATCTGCATCGCATCGCCGAGGCGGAGAAGCGCGACCATCGAAAGATTGGCAAGCAATTAGACTTCTACCATTTTCAAGAAGAAGCACCGGGAATGGTTTTTTGGCACCAAAAGGGTTGGACACTTTATCAACTAGTAGAAGCGTACATACGACGAAAGTGCGATGCGGCTGGCTATCAAGAAGTTCACACGCCGCAGATACTGGCGCGCTCTTTGTGGGAGCGATCCGGGCATTGGGACAAGTTCCACGACATGATTTTTGCGACCCAATCGGA
>JAQCEL010000208.1 GCA_027618655.1 Pseudomonadota bacterium
GTTCCAAGCAGAGGAACGTTCCGAGTAGCGACTCACCCCGTGTTTTTATGTGTTATTCCAATGCACGGCACCCGATAATTTCCGGCTACGTTCTTTTCACATTCCGCAACTCAGCAAAAGTATTTCCTACGGTGTCTTTACAAACGCCGTTAGTGAATCTAGAACGATGACGGAGCCTATTGAATCCGGAAAATCTATGAAGCCCCTATTCGATAGCTGCGTATGCGGCACCATCACTTACGGGATCAATGCTCCGTTGTCTGACGTGATCAATTGCGATTGCTCGATGTGTCGCCAAGCCGCTGGTACAGCTTTGCAAACACACGCGAGCGTTAAAGTCCAAGACTTCCGTTTTCTGAGCGGCGAAAATGCTTTAATGTTTTCGAACCGTCCCCTGGTGAGCGTTGCTCGTTTTGCAAGGTTTGCGAGTCAGCGACCATTACTCGATTCGATAGATTTCTGACAATTTACAGTTTCGCGCTCGGCACACTAGACTCTGATCCCGAGCTGCACACCGTGCGTCATGTCTTTACGAAGTTCAAGGCATTTTGGCTAGACATTACTGATGATTTGCCGCAGAACCATCGTATGAGTACGACGACTTTGCCGAAAGCAAAAATTTGCAAGCCGAGTTAACCCCAAGCTGCGCGCGCTGACGGTAATTGAAGTTCGTGCCTTTCAATTATGCGCTTTTGTTGATCCGGCCCGCGTTTCGTGGGTTCCCTACGTCCGACACAGTGATCTCATAGGCAAATTCACCGGCAACTGTATACCTCAGTCGACAGATATATTTTTTGCACGTTTACTTATTTTCGAACGTTTTGCGGTATAAATGGCAGTCCAGAACGACTAATTACGGGATCGAAAATCATGGCTTTAGATTTTGACAACATCATTGACGCCGACGGTCATATTCTCGAACCAGCGGACGCCTGGGAAAAATACATCGATCCTGCATTTCGCGATCGGGCATTGCGGATACGTAAACACGACGGTCGCGAAGTGGTCGAAATGGACGGCAAAATATCGCAATTCTTCGACGTCAAAATCTTAACGATGCTGGGTGCGATGGGTAAAAGCGCCGAAGAATTAGCCGCCATGCAGGACATGCCCTACCCTGGCAGCGCGCCGTTCGGCTCAATGGATCCGAAAGACCGGATGACTCAGTTGGACAATGAGGGGATATCGAAAGCGATTTTGTATCCCAGTCTCGGCTTAACCTGGGAATGTGAGGTTGAGGACCCCGCTTTGTCGATGGCCTACGCGCAAGCGTACAACCGGTGGATCTGCGATTTTTGTTCAGATACGAATGGCCGCTTGATCGCGGCTGCACATATCTCCCTAGCCGATCCGGCGGGGGCAGCAATTGAATTGGAACGCGCTGTGCGTGCGGGTGCCAAAGGTGCTTTCTTGGCGCCCTATACACTCTCCCGTATTCCGCACGCACATCCGGATCACGATGCTTTCTGGGCTAAGGCGCAAGAACTCGACGTGCCAATCGCGATCCATCCGATGGCGGAACACCCGAAAATTCGGACCTATCAACGTTTTAACGGCATGAGTAAAGCAGGTTGGATGCAGAACGCATTGGGTATGCAAGGCCCGCAGCAGGCGTTTTATGGCCTGTTCCAATGGGGATTGTTTGATCGGTTTCCGAATATCAAAGCGATTTTATTAGAGTCCGGCGCTGGCTGGATTGGCGCGGCGCTTGATCGAATGGATACGACCTACGCCACCACCTTGGGCGACAACGTGCCACTAAAAGAGAAACCGAGTGTTTACTTTAAGCGTCAATGTTGGATTTCCGGAGACCCCGACGAACGTGCGTTGGCTCACGTCATCGATTACGTTGGCAATGATCGCTTTTTTTGGGCAACGGATTACCCCCATTTCGATCACCCAAGTAATTATATGGAAGAACTGGAAGGCTTAGTCGCGCCCTTGTCGGAAATCGCGCGCAACAACCTGCTTGGAGACAGTTGCGCGAGCGTTTATAAATTGTAAGGACCCTGGTCGAAATTATCTAGTCAACACGAGGGTGTTCCTGAGTGGTTGCTGCTAGGCGCGTTTCGCTGGCAATAGCGGGCTTCTTGCCAAGAAACGCAACGCCGCAGCGGCCGCAGAGGAGCAGCCGAATGTATAAATACTTTCGACCAGGGCCCTAAGGTCTCGTTAGCCTAGTAGAGTGTCAAGTCGCCGGTGATAAGGTCAATGCGCTCGGGATCGTCGGGACCGATCGCGCAGGCAGTTAAGGTTGGCACACCGTTGAATTCTGTTCTTCCGCTATCGCGGATGAGATGAGCCTCGATGCCGCTTTCCGTCGCCTTTGCGTGACAAGCTAACAATTCTTCTTCCGAATTAACTTTAAGACAAACCTTCGCCATTCCTTGGGTGATCCAAACGAGTTCGGCCGGGCGCAGACTTAGCGCGACCTCAGTACCCAACCCGGACAGTTTGCGCATCCGGTTGACCAAAAACGCCATAGACGCGTGTGCTCCCTGGGCAATTTCCTTACCGCGGCGCATATTTAGATCGCGCCGGATCAAAATGATTTGTTTAATGGACAGTTCCTCGTAGTGTCTGATACTGCGATCGTTAGTGTACCCAATATTGCGTGACCGAATTGCGCTGCAGCATCCGACTGCGTTCATTTGATCCTTGTTGCTGGAGGAATCCTAGAATTTGGGGTCTAGAATAGACTACGCGTGCAACACTGCGAGGAAGCGAGACCAGGTCGCTCATGCGCCACTACGGCCTCGCAACTAAAGATTCTCAATCTGCGGCCGATCACGGAGCATCAAAGCACCAGAATAGGAGCGCATTGGGATCACTATGAGCGAAGTCACCGTCGAAACGTCTTCTGAACGCCTACGCATGGCGTTGCCACTAATGGCGAAGAACAAGGTACCGGTTACACCAGAGAATTATTGGGTCTGGTACCAATATATCTCTGGCGAGAACCTAGAACTGAAAGAAACCATCGATCGATTGTTAGCGCAAAACAAGCCCGTCGATGAAGTAATTTCTCAAGCATTATTTCGTCGTTATATCGAAGCGGCCGATCACGCAGTGCTAAGCAAAGCAGAAGGCTCTATACGGAAACTCGTTGACGGCATGTCTAGCTCATTGCAAAGCGCCGATTCGGAAGTGAGTCGCTACGAAGCGTCGTTAGATGAATGCTTCGAGGAATTATCGGACGACATGTCAGCGGACCATATGAAAAATCTGATCCGTGCCTTAACCGAAAGCACAAAGCGCATGCACGAAGGGAGCGCGAGCTTGCATACGCATCTCGAACAAAGCCGAGAAGAGGTGAAATTGCTGAAGCAAGAGTTGCGACACGCCAAAACGATGGCAAAAACTGACCCGATGACGGGACTTGCGAACCGGGTGGGGTTTAAGGAAAGCTTAGACGAACTACGAAGCCAGCAGGATGCGGAATCAGTTCGACATAGTTTATTGATCGCGGATATCGACAAGTTCAAGAACGTTAACGATACCTATGGTCATGTATTCGGCGACAAAATAATAAAAGTTGTCGCCAACGCGCTCGACAATCTCGCTAAAGGCAAGGACATCGTTGCAAGATTCGGCGGTGAGGAATTCATCGTCGTGTTACCAGAAACTGGAATCAAAGGCGGACTCACAGTATCTGAGTCGATCCGAAAAAATATCGAAAGCGGGCGCATTTACAACCCCAAAACTAAGCAAGAAATCGAACGTATGACGATCTCAATTGGAGTCACAGAATTTAATATCAACGAGCAAATCGAAGCGGTAATCGAGCGCGCCGATGCAGCTTTATATCGGGCTAAAGAAGGCGGTCGCAATCGGGTTTAATTCGCGGAGATACGGCCGGCGCCACAATTAGTGAACGCCTGATTTAGCGGCTGGCAGCGACTTAGAAAGCGCCCGACGTTACTCCGCGACGGCGCCTTCTGCGCCAATTCCAGTATGAGAACGCACAATCTGAGCGTCAAACGCCAGCGCTGCACTAGTAGCCGCCGGACTTCGATCCAAAAGCGATAGTCCGATTATCGATACGATGCTGGCTGTCATTGAAAAAAGCGCCGGATATCTGTAAGGAAAAATCGCCTCCGCATAGCCGAGGGTATCGACCCAAATAGTCGGACCCAGAACAATAATGACGATGGTCGTGACAAGCCCAATAGTACCGCCTGCGACCGCTCCGAACGTTGTCAATCCTCGCCAATACATCGATAAAAACAAAATTGGAAAATTCACACTCGCAGCGACGGAAAATGCGAGGACCACCATAAACGCGACATTTTGCGCTTCGAATGCAATACCGAGAGCCATCGCCAACACCCCGAGCGCGACTGTGGAGATCCGTGATAGCCGCACAATATCTGATTCGGGCGCCTCGCCACGGCATATCACATTGACGTAGATGTCATGCGAAATCGCCGACGCGCCAGACAACGTCAATCCAGACACAACAGCTAGAATTGTGGCGAACGCAACGGCCGAGATAAATCCAAGAAAGATGTCACCCGCCGCAGCCTTCGCTAGATGGATGGCGGCCATGTTGCTGCCACCAATCAGTTTCCCGGTGGCACTGTCGAAAAAATTTGGATCCCCTGCGACAAAAACGATTGCGCCGAATCCAAGAATAAAAACCAGGATGTAAAAGTAGCCAATAAACCCGGTTGCATACAATACCGATCGGCGAGCTTCGCGGGCATCAGGTACCGTAAAAAACCGCATTAGAATGTGCGGCAAACCGGCCGTACCGAAGACGAGCGCCGTGCCGAGCGAAATGAGCGATATCGGATCTGAAACCAAGCCGCCAGGCGCAAGGATCGCGAGACCGTTACCGTGTAATTCTGTCGCTTTTCGAAACAAGGACTCAATCGAAAAATCCAAATGCGCGAGTACCAAGAACGCCAGAACGGTTGCGCCGAATAGCAACAAGGTGGCCTTAATTATTTGCACCCAAGTTGTTGCGATCATGCCGCCGAACGTCACATAGACAATCATTAATACACCGACTGTTAGGACCGCGCCTTCGTATGGGATCCCAAATAGTAGTTCGACGAGTTTGCCCGCACCAACCATCTGCGCAATGAGATACAAGACGACTGCAACCAAGGTCCCGCACGCTGATAAGAGGCGCACCGGATTTGCATCCAAACGGATCGCGACGGCGTCCGTGAACGTGTACTTACCCAGATTTCGTAAGCGTTCGGCCAACAGAAACATAACAATCGGCCAACTCGCAATGCCCCCGATCACGTAAATTAGGCCATCGAAACCACCGACAAAGATCAATCCCGAAACCCCCAATAGAGATGCTGCGGACATAAAATCGCCGGCTATGGCGAGACCATTTTGGAATCCTGTTACGCTGCGACCCGCCGCGTAAAAATCTTGCGTTGTTTTCGTTCGTTGCGCCGCCCAATAGGTAATGCCAAGGGTCACAACCACAAAAATTAAAAACATCGAAACAGCAACGGTGTTTATCGGAGCGGAAGCGCCACTGCTTGCGAACACAATGTTCGGCGCGGCCGCCAAGCAGCCAAACGCCCCGGTTTTCGCAGTGCGGTGCCAAAATACAGACACTAGTTTCCTAACATCCGAACCGGTGGCGATCTTAGTCAACGTTGGGATCCGTTTCTAAACACGCGCGCTCTGCTGCATCGATAATGGAACGCGTCGCCGGATCGAAGGTGTTGTTTGCCCGGCTAACAAAGAACGCTGTTAGCGCCAGGCACAACAAAATGATTGAAAGACCGACTGGGATCCCCCACGTGATCACTGTTCCTGAATGCAGGGGTATCGCCAGTGCGCTCGGCTTAAGCGCGACAACGAAAATGAATGTGTAATAACTGCCAAGCACGATTGATAGCAACATCCAGCTAAATCGGCTCCGGCGCTTGCGCAACGCATGAAATTCGGGGTTGGCGATAATATGTCGGTAAAGCTCCTCCATGTGGCGGCTGCTAGCTACCAAAGTTTCGCGCTAGCCAGACGCGCTCCTTCAGCTAACGATTCGAATTTCTTCCACACAACCGACGCGGCAACCATTTCCCAGCCCGCGAACGTACCGAACCCACAGTCCGCTCCAGCAATGACACGTTCCTTATCGCCGACCGCGTCAACCGCTTCGAGGATCCGATTACAGATGACTTGCGGATGTTCGATGTAATTAACCGTTGAGTCGATCACGCCGGCCAACAAGATCGCGTCGTCGGGAAGCGGGTTTGCTTTGAGCGATGCGTATTCGTGTTGGTGGCGAGGATTGGCAAACTCTAAGGAAAATGCGCCAACGTTCGCCTTGCTTATCACAGGTAGAATATCTGCCATCGGGACATCGTGATCGTGCGGGCCGTCGTAATTACCCCAACACACATGCAATCGAATGCGATCTTTAGGGATATTCACACACGCCTCATTAATTGCGTCGATATGAATGGCGATCGCATCTTGGAATTGTTTCAAAGTGCCGTTTTGAAACATGCCGTGCCACTCCATCGCCAAGTCCGGGCAATCGAGTTGCAATAGATAGCCCCGTTGATGAATTAATTCATATTCTTGGCGAAGCTCGCGCGCCACTGCTCTGACGTATGATTCGTGCGAATCATAATGTCCGGCGTTGCGCATGGTCGTACACACAATGCCTGGCGACGCCGCTGTCATAAAAGTTTCGGTGTACGCTCCAGGGTGAGCGGCGAGCGCCGTGTCAAACATATCGCATTCACGCCGTGCCGGTTGCAGATCCTTGTAGCGCACTTCCCGATCGGCTGCAGGCGCGTCGAACACTTTCGACATCACCATACCGCGATTCGCCCAAATTTGGCCGAAGTCTGGATGATCGGCAAAATCGCGAAAGGGCTCGCGCTCACTCACGCCACCAAAGCCATCAAGGCGCTGCGCGACGTAAGTTTGAAACCCAACTCTGGGTTGCTCGCCATCGTTAATGATGTCGATTCCTGCGTCAATTTCCATCGCGACACAATTTGCGACGCCACTGGCAGCAAGTTCGTCTAGGCGCTTAGCATCGATAGTTTCACCGGCCTCGTCCGCGATCAGTAAGTCTGAGAGTTCACGATTGCGCGGCAGGCTGCCGACGTGCGTAGTTAAAATCCGCTTATCACTTCTTTTCATTGTTCCCCCAAGCTTTTTTCGTATTATTCTGCAGGTTTTCCCCAGCAACCAGGAGTCTACACCGAACTCTGATCCGGCAGATAGCCGACCGACAAGCCAATACAGGGCAAGATCACACATTCAGTTATAAGAACAAGTCTATCGATCACGAATTGATCTAAA
>JAQCEL010000209.1 GCA_027618655.1 Pseudomonadota bacterium
GGCGGCTCGCTAAAGATCAGGAATCCGGTCCCTTTAGACTCATTTTAGAATTGGAAAATACTTTGTCCCCGTGAAAACCGATCTTTTGTTTGGAAAAACGGCGCATGCCGAATCTCGTGAGAAATTACCGGAAATAATGTTGACCGGGATCACATATTTGGATTTTTCGCGTGTACCATCCCCCGTACTTAGACGGAGACCACAAAAGTGGATAAATTCATAAGAACCTGCGCCATTGGCATTGCGCTACTGCTGCCCGCCACGTCCCAAGCAGCTATGTGGGAATTTAGTGGAGTAATCGACGGTGCGCAGTCAGGTACGACTTCTACCGCTACCGGCAGTATTGCCGCGTTCCTTGACACAGACACCATGGAGTTCCACTGGATGGCCGTCTACATGGGACTTACTGGAGCCCCCACTGTTGCTCACATGCACACCGATCCCAGTCCACCTGGTGCTGCCCTATTTGGGCTCGGCGACGCCGAGTTTCCTATGGGCGCAAGCGGTATGTCTGGAATGTATGTAGGCACATTCGTCTTGTCTGAGTCGCTTGTTGATGCCGTAACTGGCGGTGCGACACCGTTCGTAGCCGGAGATATAACGCCGTGGTACGCAAATATTCACTCCGAAATGTATCCTGGCGGTGAGATTCGTGGCCAGCTTTTGGTTCAGGTAGCACCGGCGGTCGTTCCGTTACCAGCCGCCGCTTGGCTAATGCTTGGAGGACTCGGCGGACTGTTCGGCATTCGACGGAACACTTAGCCGCACTATTAAGATCCGAAATGGACCTCGCCTTAGGGCGGGGTTTTTTTATGGGCGAGATAAATTTTCTTCGGCTGCCTATAATCCGCGCTCCCAACTAGCAGACTTTATTTTATGTCCGTCGTTACTCGTTTCCCACCAAGTCCCACTGGTTACCTTCATGTCGGGAGCGCTCGCACGGCGTTATTTAACTGGCTCTATGCACGGCATTTCAATGGCAAATTTATTTTACGTATTGAAGACACGGATCAGGCTCGATCGAGTCAAGATGCTGTGGATGTCATTCTCGCGGGGATGGAGTGGTTAGGGCTTGATTACGACGAAGGGCCGTATTTTCAAACGCAACGTTTCGAGCGTTACGCTGAAGTAGTCGAACAGTTAATCCGAGAGGGTAAGGCCTACCACTGCTACTGTTCGAAAGAACGCCTCGAGAATCTGCGCGCTGAGCAGATGGGAAACAAACAGAAACCCCGCTATGACGGACATTGCCGCGATCGAGTCGTTGCGGCGCCGGCAGGCGTATCGCCGGTCGTGCGTTTTCGCACGCCGCTCGATGGCGCTATCTCTGTAGACGACAAAGTACACGGTACGATCACGACACGTAATCAAGAACTAGATGATTTAGTGATCGCACGTTCGGATGGGTCGCCGACTTATCAATTGACCGTCGTCGTGGACGATGTCGACATGGGCATCACCCACGTGATTCGCGGCGACGATCACATCAACAATACGCCGCGTCAGCTGCACATTCTCGAAGCACTGGGCGCACCGCGACCCATCTACGCGCATGTGCCGATGATCAACGGAACCGATGGTAAAAAGTTATCTAAGCGCCACGGTGCAGTAAGCGTATTGGAATTTCGTGACGAAGGATTTCTGCCGGACGCCTTACTCAATTATTTGGCGCGCCTTGGTTGGGCGCACGGCGACCAAGAAATATTTTCGCGTGAGGAACTCACCGAGGCATTCGGCCTCGACGCACTGAACAAATCAGCAGCGACGTTTGATACGGATAAGCTCTTGTGGTTAAACCAGCAGTACATACAGCACGCCCCCGCGAGCCAGCTCGTCGGATTTGCGGCACCGTATTTCTCCAGCGCGAATATTGATCTGGACGACGGCCCGGCCATAGGCGCGGCTGTCGAGGCGCAACGCACGCGCGCTAAAACGCTCGTTGAACTCGCGGATCAAAGTCGCATGTTTTACGGGGAAACTATTCTTGATCTCGACGCGGCAAAGAAGTATTTGCGTCCTGTCGTCGGCCCGGCATTGATGGCGATCCGCGACAAATTTGCGATGGTTGAAGATTGGAGTGGCGGCTCGCTGCAAGAGATCGTGGAACAAATTGCCGCCGAATACGACTTTAAGATGGGTAAGGTTGCGCAGCCTTTGCGCGTCGCGATTACCGGTTCGGCGGCGTCACCGTCAATCGATGTCACCCTCGAGTTAGTCGGCAAAATGCGCACCTTAACGCGTTTGGATGCGGCATTGTCCTTTATCTCTGAACGCGAGGTGAGCTAAAGAGGCGGTGAGGCGTCGATTAGCGTATGATCCGCTCCCCCGTCATTCGCACAACGCAAGGCCCTCCCGTGAAACGACAACCTAACGACCATCCGAAGGAATCTCCCGAGGCGGATAGCGCGATCCCAGCTACTTTCGCGTCGCTCGGCTTAAACGAGAACCTGCTCCGCGCAATCACAGAAACTGGCTACGAAACACCTTCCCAGATTCAAGCGGCCGCGATCCCCGTTCTGATCAAAGGTCGGGATGTGGTCGGGCAAGCACAAACAGGAACGGGTAAAACCGCGGCCTTTGCCTTGCCCGCGCTACAACGGCTTGATCTCGATTTACAACAACCACAAATACTCGTGCTTACGCCGACCCGCGAACTCGCCATCCAAGTCGCCGAGGCGATGCAGACGTATGCGCGCTATATGAAGGGCTTTCATGTGCTGCCCGTATACGGTGGCGCTGGCATGGACTCCCAACTCCGGCAATTGCGGCGCGGTGTCCAAGCCGTCGTCGGTACCCCAGGTCGAATTCAAGATCACATTCGACGCGGTACGTTGATTTTGAAGCAGATTAAAATAGTCGTACTGGATGAAGCAGATGAAATGCTGCGTATGGGCTTCGTCGACGACGTCGATGCAATCTTGTCGCACACACCGGATAATAAACAAGTCGCACTGTTCTCTGCGACCATGCCTGCGGCGATCCGGAAGATCGCTGAGAAACATCTAAACAATCCTGCAGAAATTGATATCAAGTCAAAGTCTGCCACCGTCTCGACAGTGCGTCAGCGGTACTGCCAGGTCAATGTGCGGCATAAGTTGGACGCGCTAACCAGGATCCTCGAAATCGAAAATTTCGATGCGATGCTGATATTCGTGCGCACACGCACGGCGACGGTCGAACTCGCCGAGAAACTTGAAGCGCGAGGATTTTCAAGCGCGCCATTGAATGGCGATATGACTCAGGCCTTACGTGAACGAACGGTCTCCCGATTGAAAAATGGTGGACTAGATATTCTCGTTGCGACCGACGTTGCTGCTCGCGGCCTTCATGTTGAGCGTATTAGTCACGTCGTTAATTTTGATATCCCTCACGATACCGAAGCGTATATTCACCGGGTAGGGCGCACGGCTCGCGCTGGACGTAGTGGTGAGGCGATTATTTTCGTCGCGCCGCGCGAGAATCGTATGCTGCATGCGATCGAGCGCGCGACCGGGAAAATCATCGAAGCGATGCCGCTACCGAGTAAAGAAGACATCGTCGATCGACGAATCTCGCAATTCAAAGAACTCATTTCGATGACGATTGAGTCCGAAGATTTGGGTTCTTTCGAATCGATCATTGCGAGTTATCAACTGAGCCACGAAGAAAGCCTGAGCGAAATCGCGGCTGCCTTGGCCTTTCTCGTGCAACGCGAGCGACCCTTAGCGCCGAATTTACCGTCGATTCCCGCGCAGCACGAATCGCGCGACCAAGGTCGCGACAAACGACCAAAGCGCAATGAGCAACACGCTACGAACGATCGCGGCGCGCGGACGCTACATGACGAGCGCCCCACACACAGTGAGCGCGGCGAGCGCCGCCCTGAGCGTGACCGTGCTGAAAAAATCCGTCGGCCTGATGCAGGCATGCAGCGCTATCGGATCGCGGTTGGCCGGGATCATGAAGCCTTACCAAAAAATATCGTCGGGGCGATCGCGAACGAAGCGGGCCTCGACAGCGCGAACATTGGCTATATCAAACTCTACGATAGCTACAGTACGGTTGATCTGCCGGAAGATATGCCCAAGGATGTGTTCAAGCATCTGCAGGGTGTGTACGTGTGTGGGCAAAAGCTGCGCATAGCCTTAGATTCTGATGGGGCGGTAGCGCCCGTTAAGCGCAAGGATGATCATTCTGCGACGGCTGAAAAGCCGCCTAAGAAACGCAAAGATAAAGCTAAGAAACCTAAGAAGCCGAAACGCAAAAAATCGACAGAGAAAATTTAGCGGCGCGAATAGGCTGGCCTGCTTGTCTCGCGATTGCGCTCCTGTGGGGCTGTGCTCTCCCGCTACGGTAGGCAACCAGCTCAATTCCGCCTGTCTTGCGATCCGAGATTTCAGTTAGTTTTCCATTCAAGATATCGTTTCGTGGCAAAGCACGTTAAATTACTTCGCTTGAGCGCAATCGCTTGAATTTGAACACGCAATTAGAACCCTAGAGGAACGCCACTATGGATTTCGGGATCTCGCTTACGCCAACTGCGACATCGTGGAAAACCGTCCAGCGCGCTGAGGAACTTGGTTTTTCTCACGCCTGGTTTTACGACACGCAGTTGCTCTGCACGGATGTTCTCGTCGCGATGACCGCTGCGGCTGTTCATACAAAACGAATTAAATTGTGCGCCGGGGTGTTAGTTCCGTCGAATCGCATTGCGCCGGTCGCGGCTAACGCCATGGCGTCGTTAAATGCCTTGGCGCCAGGGCGGATCATTACGGGACTCGGGACGGGTTATACCGCACGTCGCACGATGGGCTTGAAGGCACAAAAACTTAGTGACATCCGTGAGTACACCCGGGTTATGCGCGCGCTGTGGCGTGGCGAAGTCGTCGAGGCGGAACTCGAAGGCAACATGCACAAGATGAAATTCATGCAACCGAAAGAGGGTTTCATCAATATTGAAGATCCTATTCCGGTGCATTTATCTGCGTTCGGACCGAAAGCCAGGCAGTTGGCTGCGGAGACCGCAGATGGATTTATCAATGCTTGGATGAGCCCGGCGGCGCTCGACGAGGCCAGTGCCGTTCGCAAGGCCTGCGAGAAGGCGGGGCGCGATCCGAATTCCATGTACACGACTTGCCTCAATCTCGGATGCGTACTTGAACCGGGTGAAGCTTACGATTCGAAACGTGCACGTGCACAATCTGGGCCCTGGCCCGCGATTGGATGGCACTGGATGGTCGAAGACGGTGACGACGCGCAGGTTCCACCCGCGATGCAGCCGCTAATTGACGCATACCATGAAATATACAAAACCTACGAGCCAGCCGATGCACGCTATATGACCTTGCACGATGGGCACTTGATGTATTTGCGTCCGGAAGAAGAACAGTTCATCACGGCTGAAATACTTAAGGCGCTAACCTTAACGGGCACGCCAGAAGAAATTCGTGAGCGAGTCGATATGATGCGTCAAGCGGGCTACGATCAGGTCGCGGTACAAATCGTACCGGGTCAAGAAGATGCGCTGGAACAATGGGCGCAGGTGTTAATGGGGTAGTACGAATGAACCGGTCGTCTAAGCGCTCCCGCACTTCGGCACGCTAGTTGGATGTCTAATCACGTACGGACAGGAGGAACGCATGAAAGTTGATGGAAAATGTCACTGCGGCGAGATTGAATTTGAAGCAGAAATCGATCCAGCGAGGGTCGTTGTTTGCCATTGCACAGATTGCCAAGTGCTGTCTGGCACCGCGTTTCGGACGGTGGTGTTCACGGAGAGTGATGGGATAACTTTTAAGAAAGGCGAGCCCAAAATTTACGTTAAAACTGCACAAAGTGGCAATCCACGCGCGCAAGGATTCTGCGGGAATTGTGGTTCCGCCATTTACGCCACGAGCGTCGGAGACGGGCCGAAGGTTTATGGCTTGCGTGCTGGTTCGCTTCGCCAACGAGGATCGTTGATCCCAGGCAAACAAGTGTGGCGCCAATCGGCGTTGAGTTGGGTCGATGACATCAAGTCGCTGCCGGCGGTGCAACAGCAATCCTAAGCAGGCTCCGACGCGCTTATAGTGCGGAGCCCGGCATCAACAATCGTCGCATCGACGCGACTGATCCTGCGATAACTTGCCGGCGCCGACGAGCGTCGTGGTCTGAATAATTGTGCGCGATATTTCAGACGCGCCCGCCTTTACCAAGCAGTTCCCGCACTACTACCGGAATGCAGGGATAATATTTTCTGCAAAATCCTTAAACGCGCCCGCAGCATGATCAGTCGCCGGCATGATATTTATTTCTTTGATACCCGCACTCTCAACGGTTCGTATCTGGTCGATAATATCTTCAGCAGAACCAACCATACAGATCGCGCCAATCGCTTCCGGCGTCACGAAGCGCCGTTCTTCTGGCACGACGTAGATCGCATGACCATCGTGAATCTGACGAAACCGGGCATTTTCAGGCAAGCTGAAACCTTCGACCCGCGCCAGGTACTCATCCCATAGGTTGAGGAAGTGCGGTGGAATTAAATCGTCCGTTCGACCGAGTTTGTTCCAGATTTCGTAGAAGAAATGAAGTTCCGTTGTGACCCAGCTGCCGACTTCATTGATGACCCGCTCGCTCTTAAGATCCTCACCTCGGCGCAGCACCGAGGTGCTAGTGAACAAAGTGGTGTGAAAACTATCGGGCATGGTCCTACCGCTCGCTTTTGCGCCATCGTTTATCTGCGCAAGAGACTTACCAAGCTGCACCGTGTCGCGTCCGATCGTGGTCCATCCATCCCCGTAGACGCCGGCGGCTTGACACGCTTTGGGGCCATTGCCTGCCACGTAAATAGGGATCCGATTGTCGAGATTCACAAAATAGCGATCACGATGCAGAAATTCGATTTCTCGTGTGTTGCCTCGATAGGTGTAATCGACCGCTTCGCCATCAAGTAAGGCACGCACGACTCTCAGGTATTCGCGGAATTCACTCACTGGCATGGGGTCTTGGCCCATCACGCGCATGGCGGTGTGTCCGGTACCGAGGCCGAGAAAGGTACGGCCCGGCGCGAGCTGATTAATACTCGCGATCGAATGTGCTGTGACTGGCGCGATCCGCGTACCGGCAATCGATACGCCGGTTCCAATATTAATCGTCTTCGTGTTCACCGCGGCGAGCGCCAATATCGCATAGCAATCGGACCAGATCATCTGTGAATCTGGAACCCAGGCGCGGTCGTAACCCAGATCCTCAGCGGTCCTTATCTGATCCCAACCTTGAATATGTGGCGCAATCGTAATCC
>JAQCEL010000210.1 GCA_027618655.1 Pseudomonadota bacterium
AAGCATCGGCGTCATGCAGATCAATCCGCTCTTGAAATGCTTTGTAAAAGTCGCATTCCCGGCGCCCGGTATCTTCCGCTGCCGGTAGTTACTCGCGGCCATAATCGCGCTTTTAAAACAGTTCGGCGGAATGAAGACATTACCGTCTGCGTCACAATGTATCCGTTCCCTCCAAATGGCTTTCTCGTGCTCCTCGAAGCTTCGATCTTTTGGCTTCGGGATCGGTACGTGTTTCGACTGTGAGTAGCAACTTGTTGACTTCAGGTGGCTAATTGCGGTCCTCATTTGGTTTCTTCTTTCGTTGCTGGAGTGGTGGTAAGGAAAGGCAAATACTCTTCGAAATCCAATGGCATCTCGGCCGGAAGACCGAGACGGTTCTTGGCACAAAACGCTGCGCGGGCCTCGCAGAACAACGCGCGGACTTCACCGCCCGACACGATGTCGCGAGTCTTTTTGAATCCTTCGTTCTTTTCAGTGACAAAGGTCATTTGATTAGCGAATAGCACCTCGTCGGCCCACTCTTGCACTAGAGCCGATACCGGCGGTAGTAGCTTCGGTCCCTCGCGGGATATCGTGGCGTCCGGTCGCTCGATCTTGATCAGGCCACTATGAGCAACGCAGACGATGTGCATCGATCGCGATCGGCATAACTTACCGAGGACGTCAAGCAAATCACGAAACATTGCAGCGACATGGCCCGGTCCACGACCGAAGTCGAAAGCAGCCAGTGACGGTTGCCCGTGTTGCTCGCAAATCTTTTGAGCGATCAATGATTCGGCCCAATCGAACGAATCAATAATCAACGTCTGGTACTTGTGCTCGCCTCGTTGGAGTTCATCGACATAGCGCCAAAGATCGGTGGCGTCGGTACAAAGCGGAAAGCACGGTATGTCGAGGTCGTTGATCCCGTCCTCGGTGTCGATGGCAATAGGGCTCGGCCATTGGCTCGCCCAGGTGGATTTGCCAACGCCGTGCGGGCCATAGATAATCGTTTTGCGTTTGTTGTTTTTCTTCGATGATTTTACTTGGGATAGGATGGATGCCGGCATGGTTTGGTTTTCCTTGTTGGTTAAGTGGTTAAAACGTCGAAATGACAATACGTAACAGTCCGTCGGTTAGCACCTCCTTTCTCTCTATTATCACGCGGGCGAATTGGTAATCGTTCTGGACGACTTTCGCGTATTGCAAAGAGTCGAGCGTGATCTTTAGTAGGTTGTCTAAGTCACGTACCCGGCCGTCCGGCGGATGCGCGTACACATGGATTTCGAGACGTCCGGTCTGGGTCGGTGTCCCCTTGAGGCTGCGAAAAACGGTGCGTTTGTATGCTTTTCCGCCCGCTGATAAGTAACGGCGGAATCCGCGGCATCCGTACAGGTTGTTGACCGACGGTGGCCAGGGCAATTCGATGGCAAGCACTGGCACTGGTGGTGGATGTAATGGTGGCACGCGATTCCTTCCGGCTTGAGATTCCTAGTCAGTTTTTTTTATCGCCACATGCCATGTATCATGTGGGATTCTTGCTTGCAAGTAACGGATGAGTCGCACATTGAATTCGCGAAGGGTCGGTGTTCCGCCGTCAATAACCAGATCACAACTTTCCGATCCCGAGATGTATCCTGTTCCGTATTGCGGCATGCCGTCAGTCTCGTCCGCGGCCTGCCGAACCGCAGCGGCTACCACTTCATCCGTGGACCCGCCCTCCCAGAACGTGTAATGGAACTCTAGGTCGCTCATGGTGTCGGCCTATCTGGGAGTTCGGACCGATAGATGTGGACGTCACGAGGGGCTGTAAATCCGATTCGAACGGTGTCACCGCGGATCGATGAAATCGTGACCCGGATCGTCTCGCCTGAGTTGGTTTTGATCGTAATCGACTCTCGCTCTTTCCGTGTTAGTACGAGCATGTTTAACCTCCGTGTTGGGGTGGTGGGAAATCAATCTACCCGATCGGTATCGGGGTTGTCAATGGAAAAATTATTTTTTCTTTAGGACCAAGCCGAGGACGTGGCAAATCCTTGAAACATAGGCTGTCGTAAGGCTCGCACGGCCCCGCAGGTAGCGGCTGACGGCCTCGGGGGTCGGTGAGTGGTTGCACAGTCGCGATAGCTGCGTGGCGTTGAGCTGCTTGCGTTTCGCGGCGCTAACGATGACGTCACGGAGGGTGTCGGTGGTTGGGCGCGGTTTAGTTTTCATTGTCTTCCTTGGTTGGGGGGTGGTTCTACTTGCCGGACATGAAAGCGATTACCGACGAAAGTCGACTGTTGATCTCGTTGAGGTCGGCGACGTGGCACCAGTTGATCGGGATGGCCTCGTCTCCAGGTGGCGGTAGATCAAACAGCAACTCACCGATTGCCGTCAGTTGGTCTTGGGCCACCAGATGAGCGTGCTCGTAGGCGGAGTCGGCTTGTAAATGTGGCTTAGAGTTCTTGGTCATGGTTTGGGTTCCTTGGTTGGGGGTGGAATGCCCCGGGCCGGAGGGCGACCCGGGGGGGGTGGTGGCGGTTACTGGCAGTCCCAGCAAACCCGATACTCGCTCCCAGCAGTATCCAGGATATCCCTATAACTGTTTGCATCGATGGAATTAGCGAATGTCTCTTCAAATACGACTGTTTGGGTTACGGGGTTGATGACTTGGATCTGAATCTTCATTTTTGGTTTCCTTTGTGTTTGGGTTTTCTGGTCGGCTCTTTGCTTCCCACACCCCTATTATAACCGTACTATCGTCCGGTACAAGCCCTTTTCTTAAAAAAAATTGTTTTTTTTCTAAACCGTCCCATCGTACGTTTTTGTCAAAAATGACAAAAACGGCCAAAAACGCACCTAAGTCGTTTCATAGTTATAGTTTAAGCTCTGTTCAAGACGTCGATTTGAATTCAGTGCAAAAAACGACCCAAAAACGGCACCTAAGTTGTTTGATAGCCATGCTTTAACTCTCTTCAAGCTGAATTCAAGACGTCCGTTGAAATCAGTTCAATCCTTGAATCCCTATAATTGCTACGCGATTAGTTTTATGGCGGTTTGGGCAGTCTGGTATAAATGGGAACTAATGCGAGTAACGGCCATGGAATACATGGCTAAGCTCTCTTCAACTGAATTCAAGCTGAATTCAAGCTGAATTCAAGGGCTTAAGTCGTTACTATCATTAGGTTTAAGCTCTCTTCACTGAATTCAACGGGGGTAGTTATTGCGAGTGTGTGCGCTCTCTATTTTTTTTCTCTTATATAGGGGCAAATTGAACTCAGCTCGGCGGTGTAAATGGAAGTGGTTTGGTGCGGCTTTGGCGATGAGGGTCGGATTTGGCCAAGGTCGCCCGGTGCGGCCCGGATCGGTCCGGGGACCGTATTTGATTTTTTGCGCGAATCGGTTTTAATTGTTTTTTGTTGACGTGTCGTTTCGTAACGTAACGTTTCATAACGTAACGTGTCGTACCATGTCGTACCGTATCGTTTTTCAAAAAACGGAGTTTCAAATGATCAAAATTCTCGCGATTGGATTTCTATCGCTCGCAATGTCCACCACGATGTCCGCTGATGTGATGGCCGGCCACGGTAGCTGCGGTAGTCGATGCGGCGCGGTACGCGGCGCGGTGCGAAATGTTGCCCGTGGCGTCCTACGTGTCGCTGCGGCGGCTCCGAGGGTGGCTGTTGGCGTGGTGAGCGGGGTGCGGGACCGCGCGGCCGCTAGGCGGGCTTCTAGGGCCTCCTGCGGGAGCATGATGGTTTCACCGGTGGAGCAATCCACGGTACTAGCCACGGCGGTGGCGGTGGTCCCAGTCTCCGGGCCTGCCGTCTACCGCCGGTGCGGTCCAGAGGGGTGCCGGTTGGTCTTGCGTTAATTATTTCGAATTGGGTGAGGAACGACCTGGGGTGGTCTGGCCCGGCGTGGGTTTTTGGTTTTTCCTGCGCCGGGCTTTTTTTGTACAGGTAGGCAAAAATGGAAGAAATGATCGAACGTGAAAAGGTCGCTGAGATCCTCGGCGTAAAGCAATCGCGAGTTTACCAGTTGATTCGGTGCGGCATGCTCGCCGGTGTACGTGATCCTGAAGCGAAACGGTGGTATGTACCCCGATCGGAAGTCGATAGATACATCGAGCATCGTGTGCCGCGCGGACGGCCGAAAAAGGTTGTTTAGTCTAACGGTCTGAATAAGGAAAAAGATATGCCATACGTTGAAGTTAGCAAAGAACAAGCCTACGCACATTCGCTGCGGTTGTTTCGTGCGGTGAGTGAATGGCGGACGACCGGTGGAACAGACATGGTTTCTGCGGCGCAGGACATGTTGGCGCTGGCTTATTTTATGTTGCCTGATGAGCCCATGTTGTTCGGTGACGCCGCCGAAGATCCCGCCATAGCCGACATGACCTCGAATTTGGTCGCGGCGGCCGCGTTGATCAACCCCGCCGATGGAATGTTCTACGGGACGGTTGCGGGTCGAAACAAAGGGTTGCTTGTCAATGCAGCTATTGCCGTGCTTTTGAAATGGATTAAGGAACAGGTTGACGTCACGGATGTTATTGAGTGGATCTTTAGTAAGAAATAGCATGACAAAAAGAGATATCGCGCGACGAATGGGAAATGATTCGTGTCGCGTAAAAAATGTGAAGATCAACGACGTATTGCTGGCAATCAAAGAGCAATTGCACTACTGCGGACGATTAGAGCTAAGAGGGTTCGGCGTCTTTGAAGTCGTCGAACGGAAGGAACGCAAAGCACGCAACCCAAAAACGGGCGAGGTTGTCATGGTGTCCGCCCGGTGGGATGTTCGGTTTAAGCCGTCGGCTAATTTGGTGGCCTATTTAAATACAACTATTGGAGGTTGAGATGATGTCGTTATTGCGTGCTGGTGTGATATGGGTCTTGATGGTAGTCCCTTGTTTTGCGGTTGACCATAAAATCGAAATAGCAAACGTCGGTGCGTTATGTATCCTCGAATCTGAGCACGTTGGCGATTGGGCTGGAATTGTTCCGGCGACTGTCGAGCTGTGGACTGACCCCAGCGGAAATCACTGCGCCGTTCCTACAGATGTAGCCGTCAGAAACAAGATAATCGTCGAGTGCATTATGTGGGATGCGAAGCGGCGAGATCGCTGGTTTATCACGATCGCCGGCAATCCACCGAAGCCTGATCCAGATCCCGTAGTACCACCGAAGCCACCTGGCCCGATCGTAGTTCCTAATAAGTTCGGACTAGGTGAGATTTCACACCGTGAAATGCTCAAGATCGCAGGGAACGTAGGGCAGCCAACAATGATCGCCAGCCTTGAGACAGCGTCCAACGAACTACGCGGCGTGACGTCGGTCGAGCAACGCGACGAAGTCTATGCGAGACATCGAGCACGTATGGACGCGGGCTTAGGCCAAGAGTGGATGCCGCTTCGTCGCGCGGTACAGGACGCTATATTTAAGTCCTTCGCCGATGGTAAAATTAAAACTTTCACCGACGAAGCAGATGGGGTGAAGGAAGTTGCCGACGCGATTCGGCTGGTAAAGTAATAGGAGACCGAGCAATGGAACTGCGACACTACGGAAACTTCGGATTGATCGGCGAGCACCTAGTGCGACTGCTCGAAATCCAAGAGATGCACGACCGAGGCCGGAACATGCACGGCGGACGTCTACGGTCGGGACAGATAGTTCAAGAGCCGGAAGTCGTTCTATGTCAACATTTGGTAGAGACTAGAATCTCGGGGCGGGTTGTACGTAAAAAGCTAGGGGATAGATAAGGCAATAAGATGCAACAAGAACCAGGCGACCAAACTTTCGACTTGTCATCAAAGCAGTTACGCGGGCTGTCTAAAATATTGCAAGCTATAGAGAAACTAGAAAAGCATGACATGGCATGCGTCGGCAGTCTTGATGTGTACAATGGAGGAGAAAAAGTTGGTGCGATTATGGTTGAGTGGGTTGGTGCAGACTCGTACTGGACATACCTGCCTCACATATGGAGCTGGCCCGTTAAGGAAGATGCAGAAACAAATATAGCAAAGGAATAGAGATGGCAGAACACTGGCCGACGGTCTCTGGACTCGTAGGATTCACGCCGAATACAAACGGCTGGCGTAGTGATCTCGAAGACTTCACGGCGCTGCTGCATAAGCTGACGCCGGTCCAATCCTTGCGGGCACTGCGGTCTACGCCGTTCGAGGCCCCGCCGTCGATGGACTATCAGGATTGGCACGTCATTGAGAACCAAGCGAATATGGGGTCGTGCGTTGGTTCTAGCGGTTCGTCGATAATTGAGTTGTGCAACAAGATAGCTACCGGCGACCTGACAACACAACTATCGAAATGGTGGTGCTACAGGCAGAGTCAGATGAAAGGTGGCATCACTGGCGATCGCGGCGCAATGCTTGGCGATATGATGTGGGTAAGCAAGAATCGCGGCGCATGTAAGGAATCGACGGTCCCTTATCCCAAAAGCTACTCACGCACGATCCCTAATCTAGAAGCGGCGACCGCCGAAGCTAAGCAGTTCATAATTCAGCAACACGTTGACATTCGTAGTTATGAGGATGCGTTCGAGTTCCTTAGTAAGGGCCTCGGTGCTATTCAGATTGGCATCGCTTGGCCGCGTTCATGGATGAATCTATCGTCGCCCTATCTGACGTCGTACCCCGGAGGTGATGGTGGTCACGCTCTAATGGTCTGCGGTTACCTCGCAGAGAAGGACAACGACGGGAATAATTGGTTGACGATGCCTAATACGTGGGGGCGCCGATGGGGCAAAAATGGTTGGGCGTATTTGTCCAGACGGTGTTGGAACATGATGTCAGCTTCGAGATCGTTTCAGGCGATTGGGTATTCCGACATGAAAACGCTTCATCCTCGTGTGCCGAGGTTTATGATTTAGTTGAGAAGGATAGAATAGAATGAATATGAGAGAGTATTCTATGGTCAGCGGGTTGATGCTCGGTACGTTTCTAATTGTCATGGCGGTCATTGCTCGTATTATGATTATGCTCGCTGCTAGAATGTGAGGTATAGAATGGAATCACTATTCATCGAAATTGCTAAGTCATCGCCAACGTCGATTGTGTCGTTGGTATTCCTATATATGTTCCTGAAGTATTTAAAAGAGAGAGATGACAGCATCGCGGACCTGAATTCAAAAAGGGATGAGACGGCTGCGAGGATCTGCGCGGCGCTAGATCGCAACAGTGATTCCTTGTCGCGGTGTGAAGCGGCACACGAAAGAGTGGAAAGAATGATGCAAGACAAGCGAGAAGGGGGAGGGTGATGTATGTGTAGCGCGGTCATCAT
>JAQCEL010000211.1 GCA_027618655.1 Pseudomonadota bacterium
CTCACGGTCGCTGCAAACGGGTCCGTGGCTGGGCAGTGTGGGATGGCGGTTCATGTCTATCTCGCTAATCGATCGATGACGGAACGCTATTTCGTTAATGCGGACGGCGAACTGTTGATCGTGCCGCAATTGGGCTCTCTGGTCGCTCATACGGAATGCGGCGTATTGGAACTTGCGCCCGGCGAAATAGCTGTGATTCCGCGCGGCATGAAGTTTCGAATTGATCTGCCAGAAGGCAAGAGTCGCGGTTATATTTGTGAAAATTATGGTGCCGCGTTCGAGCTGCCAGAGCGCGGCCCAGTTGGTTCGGACGGATTCGCCAACGACCGAGATTTCCTCTCCCCATCCGCAAGCTTCGAAGACCTCGATGGCGATTTCGAACTCGTCTGCAAATTTATGGGTCGGATATATCGTGCGCCAATCGATCATTCGCCACTCGACGTCGTCGCGTGGGTCGGCACATCGGTGCCTTATAAATACGATCTCAAGCGCTTCATGGCGATCGGAACGGTTACTTTTGACCATCCCGATCCATCAATCTACACCGTCTTGACGTCGGCATCTGACACCCCTGGAGTCGCGAATGTTGATTTTGTAATTTTCCCGCCGCGCTGGGTTGTGGCGGAAAATACATTTCGACCGCCCTGGTATCACCGCAATTTCATGAGCGAATTCATGGGCCTCGTATCTGGCCAGTATGATGCTCGAACGAGTGGTTTCGAACCGGGCGGCATGAGCTTACATAACAGTATGGTGCCGCACGGCCCTGAAGCTGCGGTTTTCGAAACCGCCTCGGAAACAATCCTGGAACCGAAGAAGTTAGAAGATACGTTGGCGTTTATGTTTGAATCGCGCTACGTCATACAACCGACAATTGCGGCACTTGAGTCGCCATTTTTGCAAACCGATTACGCAGACTGCTGGAGCGGGTTGCGCCGGAATTTCAATCCTTAAGCAGTCGCGACTCTGGTGCTCTACATAGTCCGTTGGGAAAAGGTCCGAAGATCCATAATTTCTCGTTCCTTAAAACCATTAGGTCCGTCAAGATCCCAAACGATGCTTAGCTGCCTCGCGATGCTCGCTCCGCTTGGGTGGGTCCGATAGGTTAAGCGTCCCTCGTGTTCGCGACTAACAGCGGTTCTTAGGGACGCATCGGCAGTGCGCTAAAGCCTCTAAAACGCGCCCGCTGTGCTCGCACACTAGGTCCATCGGGTTTTAGATCAGGAAAGTTTTTCAGTAATTTCTCCAGCGCAACGCGTGCTTCCAGACGAGCGACTGCCATCCCAGCGCAGGCATGAATTCCTCCGCCAAATGCGAGTTGCGGGTTAATTTTTCGTGCAATATCGAGTTCGTTAGGATCAGTAAAAACCTCCGGATCTCGGTTGGCGGCGCCAATGCACAAGGTGAGCGTGGTGCCGGCGGCGATGGGGATATCGTCGAATTCAACATCCGTCGTCGTGATCCGGTTGCCGAGTTGCACGGGTGGGTCGTACCTAAGAAATTCCTCAACGGCGAGGTCAATTAAGTGCATATTCTCACACAGGTGCCGATGAGCGTCGGGATGCTCGAGCAGGGCATGAACGGCGTTTCCAATCAGATTCGTGGTCGTTTCATGGCCAGCATTTAGTAAAAAAATGCATTGATGGTAGATCTGTTCTTCCGACAGTTTAAATTTGTTAGATTCCCAACGGATCAGGCGGGTAATGATGTCGTCGCCGCTTAGATCGTTCCGGCGCTCGCTGATTAGCTGTTTTAGAAACGCAACGAATTCCTCAACCGCTGCATTACCTTCGTTGCGCCGGCGCTCGTCCAATCCAAATTCGAGCGCCCCGAGTATCGAAGCGGACCACGCGCGTAGCGGCACTCTGTCCCCATGATCGATATTTAATAAATTCCCGATCACCTCAATCGGTATCACACTCGCGAAATCGTCGATTAAATCGAAGCGCCGTCTACCCTGAAGGTTCGCAATCAGGCGATCGACTAGCCTGATCAGGTCCTGCTCCATGTTGGCGATTACCTTGGGTGCCAATGCGTCGCCTATCGCTTTGCGTACGCTGGTATGCAACGGCGGGTCGTTGAAAACCAGACTCGTCGTGTGATGTTCGTACAACGGGCTATCGCCGAACAAGGGTTTGAATTGCGCTTGTTTGTCTGAACTAAAGGTTTTTGGATCTCGGTAGACGCGCACTAGATCGCGATGTCGAGTCAAGAAAACGGTTCCGTCGGGGCAACGGTGAACCGGCGATCGCTCGCGTAGCGCGCGAAAAGTGCGATAGGGGTCCACGTAAAAATCGGCATCGAGCGCACGCAGATCGAATGAATCGACCAGCTGTTCGTCGGAGTGTGAAGTGTTTGCCGGCATCTCAGATGCATCGATGGTTAAAGGCCGGGCAAGCTTATCATGTTGTACGGGCGTTGCAGGACTGGCGGTCCGCAAGTCTCCGATTCGCTCGCCGCTGGAGGCGCGCAAAGAATTAGTTACAACCGTTTTCAGGGTCAAAAGATGAACACAAAAGATCGACGGTGAAACATATCTTTGCGCGAGTCCGTGTGTGATCCGGGGGCTCTCGGCGCATCGCGCACTATCGCCGGGTTCACCGCGCGCATTGCCGCTGAGAGTCGAATGACTCGCCAAATCCATGACATCGGCTTGGGATTTTGCGTGTAGGATTGCGGTCGATGAATTATTCAGAGCTTGCTTTACTCAGGAGAACCAATTGATGAAAACAAACTGTTGGGGTGACGATAACGAGTATGACTACACCGCCTTGGTCGACGCTTTAAATCAATATTTGCGGCTCAAGACGATGCCAATCGGTATGAAGCGCTTCAAGACCGTTGCCGAAATGGAGGCGATTGAGAAAGTACGGCGGCCGGATCCGAAGGAAAAACTCGCAACCGACCAAATTGTTGGGCAAAGCCGATGGTTGGGGTGGACGGTCGGCATCACGATGGACAATTTGATGGGAGCACAATGTGGTGCGGTCATCGGTCTTCATCCGCCAACTGAAGAATGGTTGAGCGGGAAGCAGATGAATGGCGTGTGGTACGGAACATTGGAAGACAGTAGTGCGCATCAACGCGCGATGAGTTGCGCGTCTTACGGCGACTACGAGTGCTTAGTGGTTTCCCCATTGACGTCAGGACGGCTAGGTAACCCTGACATCTGCCTTATTTATGCAACACCAGGTCAAATGATTACACTCATTAACGGACTTCAATACAAAAACTATAAGAAATATACGTTCAGCTGTGTCGGTGAAAGCGCGTGTGCGGACTCGTGGGGCAATGCACTTAAAACCGGCGAACCGTCCGTATCGATCCCGTGTTACGCCGAACGAAAATTCGGCGGCGTACTAGACGAGGAGATGCTGATCGCACTACCCCCAAGCTTTCTGCCTGCAGCGGTGGCGGGTTTAAAAGCACTTAGTGCGAACGGATTGCGTTACCCCATACCGAATCACGGGATCCAGAAATCTCCCCTGGATAGCATCCAGGCGAGTTATGGCAGTTCGCGCATTTAGCGTCTCGTGTCATCAGCAGTGTGGGTGGCGCTTGCCGCTTCGCAGTTGTCGGATAATTATTTCGTCAATGATTCTAAGCGGCAGCGGCTATGGCTGTCTGGTCACGTGGTCTCTATTAATCGTTGCGGTTTGCCGCATGCGACATCTAATTCGAGTTCCCCACGGGCGCGTTGAAAGCGTCGCCGATTATTTGATCGATATTGTCTCCGGTGAAAGATTTCAATAAGGAAACCAGGTCTGCCGCTTCTTGCGCGGTGAGATCTAGCGCGTCGATCGCTGGATCCAACAGTTCGTTAGCGACGCCACCGTGGTTATAAAAATCGACTACGGATTCGAGACTACGTAGCGAGCCGTCGTGCATATAAGGTGCAGTCAAATCTATATTGCGCAAGCTAGGTGTGCGATATTTCCAACGGTCCTTCGGATCTTGGGTTATTTCGTAGTAGCCTAAATCCGCAGGCGGTCTTTCTGAGGAATCTCGTACCGCCTCTGGGTCGACATCAATAACAATTCCAGGTGCCAGCAAAACCGGTTGCGGGGTTGTGGCAGGCGACGCCATGGATCGCGCATAGCCGATCCCGGTATTGTGCAACTGATGGTCGGTAAAAAGCGCATGGTCCGTGTTGACGAGATGGCAAATGGAGCAACGTCCTTTTCCAGTGAACAAATCGAATCCGCGTTTCACTGATTCATCAACCGCGGTCTCGTTGCCGCCGAAGTGCCAGCGATCGAAAGCGCTATTCGCAGAGACTAAGGTTCGCTCATAACTAGCGATTGCCATCCCGACATTCGCCAAATTTGCAGCTGCGCCGTCGAACGCTTTTTCAAATAGCCCCGCGTAATCGGGCAAGCTGCGCAGCCGATTGACGACAATGCTGATCGATGGATTGGCCATCTCATTGGTTGCTAACAACGGTTGCCAAACTTGATGTTCGAGTCGATCATCGCGCGCATCGTGAAATAATTTCTGCATATAGCCGACGTTATAAATGGTGGGACTGTTGCGCCGGACTGTGCGCCCCTCCAAGCCGACAGCCGTGGCTAGTTCGTTGTGTGTGAACCCTTGTTCCGGGACATGACACATGGCGCAAGACAATGTTTGGTTCAACGACAAGCGCCGATCGAAAAATATTTTGCGTCCCAATGAAACTTTCTCTGCACTCAACGGATTGTCTTTAGGTAATTCGAGCGCCGGGAGGCCAAGCGGAGGGGGCACTACTAGCTCAAGCAAGTCGAGCGCCTGGCCGTGGCGATTCGGCAAGTGTCCGGAGCGGGTCTCATATGCGCGATCTTCGTATCCAGTTTTGTTGTCGCCTGCGCCGTGCATACTCGATGAGGCAGCGCCTACCGTTCGACTTCCCGCCACCACCTTGTTGGTCGTTAGTGTTTTAAGATCATTGATGATCGTATCGGCGTGTAAGAACGAGACACTATAGATGTTGCGAATATTGCGCTCGGCATCGATCAAATAAACGCGCAAGATGTGCGAGTAGCGGGACGTTGTTTTGCCGTTTGTGTCGAGTTCTTTGCTAACGGATTGGTTATATCGTTCGAGAATTGGGCTTAATTGTTGCTCGTTCGCGGTCGTTACAAAATACCAATCGGAGTTCGCATCGCGGAAACTTTTTGCATAGGCATCCATCACACTCGGCGAGTCGTGTTCCGGGTCGAAGCTAAGGCTAATAAAGCGCACATTGCCGCGCAGTGTCGGCTCCGCTTCGATACGTTTATTCACTTGGCTCAGAACAAACGTCGCTAATGGGCAACCATTAACGTCATCGCAAGATGTGTAAATAAAGCTTAGCAGCGTGGGTTTTTGCCCTAGAAGGTTTTTCAGGTGGGTTGTTTCGCCGTCGCTCGCTAATACTTCGCCGTCACCCGCTGTGCCGAGGATTGGAAGCTCGTAAGTGCCGACTGTCGGGGCGGTGAAAGAGAGATCTGCATAGCCGGGGGCAAGAATTTGTGCCGGTTGGCCCTCTGTGTGTTGCTCGCCGTGGCCGTGCGCGACCAAGGCGAGCAATTGAGAACTAACGAGCAGCGCGACTTTGCAGACCCATTGGGATCCGCGTAAACGCACTATTGATCGGCAAATAACGTGTCGTTCGGTTCGGCAGGACGTGCGCCATACAACGCGTTGGCACCGAATCGCATTTGATGCGGGCGTCCGAGTTTTAGAGCCGCGAAATCGATCGTAAATTTGTGCACAAGCTTCGTCCCATCCCAGGCGTAGGCCTTGAAGTAATCGAGATCGGCGCCGGGAGGAGCGGTTTTCTTATCCCAGCTGGCGAGTAAGGACGAGGTGTAGTACACCCGTGAACCATCCCAACTTTGCGAGACCATGTTAACTTGTGCACCAATATTTTCGGTTAACGTTTCCTTTGGTGCATGCGGATCGGAGATATCAAATAAGCGGGTCATGCCATCGTTCCAGGTGTTCACCCACAATAGTTGATCGTCAGCACTGATCGAAATATCAACCGGCAGGGGGATCTTGCTGGCGTCGCCAATGTCTGCGACCGCTTTAGATTGCCACTCGCCGTTTGCATCCTCATAGATAAGCCATATTTTCGAGGTCAGCGCCGTGGTGGTGAAGCAATAGTCTCGCTTTGCACCCCACGCGCACCGTACTTCCAGCGGGGCGCCTGGGACATCGAGAATCTTTTTGGGTTTACGGGTATGCAAGTTCCAGACGACTACCGTGTTGCCGAAGTGCTTCATCGCCTCAGGGTCGGCCATCATTTTTCCGAGATCCATCATGTAATTATTCCAACCAGTAAACGACGAGGTGATCATGACGTTGCGACGCGGTAACGCGCGCACGTCATAACCATATCCATCAGCGAACTTGCCACCTTTTACCGCGCCGCCCAAGTCCTCGTCAGTCGGCATCCAGTAAGTCGAAATGTATTCCCCCGCATTCGTATATTCCGCCATGCCGGTGCGACCACCGTGATCTTTGTCATTTGACAGGCCCGTGACAAGCATGCGACCCGGAAGGGCATACGTTGTGTGCGGGCCAACGATACCGCCGGTTGCCGCAGGAAAATCGTCAATCGTTCTATGCAATGTGGGTTTCGACGGATTGCTGTGAACGTCGAAGATAAATATTTTGTTTGTGTCGAGCCCGCCGGCCCACAAGTAATACCGGTCGTCCGTGAGTCCGGAGTGATGGGCTTCATTGCGCCCGCCGACTGACAAGCTATTGATTACTTTTCCGTAATCTGATGATTTTGGATTAACGTCCACGGTGACTAGTTTGTCTGAGCCATCACCGACTCCATCAATCCCCAACGTCCAAACATAAATATAATCTTCTTGGCCGACTATCTTTGCCATGTACGGCGACATGCACGTTTCATCGGCCTGTACTGGGATCACACTAAGCGGTAGCAATAACATCGCAACAGTTGCCAGTTGTTGACTAACTCGCAGCAGGCTTGAGGGCCGTCGATTCGAATTTTTCATGTGCAGTTTACCTTCAGATTAAATCGTAGGAGACAGCATAGTTGCTGCGCGCCGGAATTATTGTTGGGTCGATTATTCTGCGTACGAGCAGTAACTCCTTGTAATAGTTGCCTCGGACGCTTTCCACTCACTAGTCAGGCTTGGCTATTACTGGTGCAAGCTTATATCTAATGTTAAGACAGGACAATCTGACAAAGCTTCGCATTAGGATCCGGGCGATTGTCGCCGTATATTGACTGACACGGTGACCAGCGAGATCAG
>JAQCEL010000212.1 GCA_027618655.1 Pseudomonadota bacterium
CGGCCGCCAAATCAATGCCATAAACCCGCCGCACCAGCGCGTGAATACAGTCGCCGCCCATCCGCGCACCCACTTCCACGATGCGCGGACCGTCTGGCGTCATTTTAACTTCCGCGTGGATACCAGAGTTCGTCAGTCCGAGCGCATGCGTTGCGGCAATGACGGTCTCTGTGATGGCGCGCTGACTCGCGGGTTTCAATCGTGACGGCGTGATTTCTCCTAGCTCCACGAAATCGGGTTCTCGCATCGGCGCTTTGTCGATCACGGCATAGATCGTCACGCGACCATTTTGCACCACGCCTTCAACGCTCACCTCTGGCCCGGCAAGAAACGATTCGAGTACAAAATCTGGTTTCGGATATTTGTAGATACAATCTTGCGAGCGCACGCGGCTACTCAGATCCGCATATTTCGTATAGGCGTCCTCGACGGACGTTACTTTCGCGACCCACTCACTGTCCGATCCCCATTCGGGTTTAATCACTGCAGGAAATCCGACGTACTTGGCTGCCGACTCGAGATCCGCTGCTGTTCGGATCCGCGCATAGCGAGGTCCGGGGATACCGGCGCGCTCAAGCGCCTGACGCATCTTGTACTTGCTGCGCGCACGCATCGCCGCCCGCGGCGAATTCCCGGGTAAACCGAGCCGTGATGCAATTAGCGCGCAGGTCGGAACGTCTTCTTCCCAGAACGTCACGACACCATCCAAATGATTTTCTGCGCCAAAGCGATCGGCGAACTCGATAATCTGAGCAGGTTTGAGCTTAGGCGTATAAGTGGTCGATGCTAGTCCGTCGGCCCAACTCGGACCCGTGTTGAGGACGTGGACATCTGCATCCAGATCAGATGCGGCTTGAAAGGTAAGACGTTTTTTGCTTGAACCGCTATGTACAAATAAAATCCGCGAGCGGTGGACGCGGTCATCTGACAATAATGAGTTTTTCATAGTTAGGTATCAGTGGCCTCTTTAAATGGTGTGCGTCGTCAGGACGGGCGGACGACGTAGACGTGATCACTGAGTTGGTGACACATAATCGATCTCCAAAAAAACTGCGACATTGCCCCATATTCTGTCGGCCGGTCGCGATTAATATTTAGTCATTGTCCGCAGATTCGAAAGCCCGATCGCTGCTGGCGACTAGCGTCTGAGGACGGGCGCTAATCTACGGTTTTGTTGTGCTCGGTACAATAAAAAAATAACGATCTAATGAAAAATTTTCAAACTAATTTATATCCCTCCAATCTGCCCGCCGTCGACGAACTTCCCGATCTATCGTCAACCCCTAAATGATACCTTGCCGTTGCCGGCTTGCTCGTGTTTATGGCTGGCTTCCTTCGACCCCAAGCCCGGCGAGTCGTTCCATCGTGATGCCGACAAACACGATGTGACGCTCGAACGTGCGTAGCACTTCTCGCGTCGAGACGACACAGTTTCTCTTTGACTCGGGAGCGGAATACGAATGGAGTTTAGGAAAAGCGGTGAATCGGTGAAGTGGTGAAGTGGAAATGAATATTGTGTCCGGAAAATTCATCGGCACTCGATAAACTCTGCCGCACTCGCCCGGCGTCGTTGAACACGGGAAAGGCAACTGCAGCACGTTCGTGGAAGCACACGGCCTGCGCTTTGAGGTCGCGGGGCGAGCATGGGGTCATGCTGAAGTGATGATAGCGATCGCCACCACGGACCAAAGTTGCGCTGTCCCAGTCCTTGGTAATTTGTTGAGTCGATGTCGCAATGAAGTGCGTCGGCAGACCCCAGCAGGGATCGCGCGCGACATTCGGCGATAAAGCACGCTCGAGTCGAGCGCTTATGTAACGAGATCTGGCCGAGATCGAGTTCCATGGAGACCGCTCACGACTCATCAACATAGTGCCCAGATCGGCTAGCGCACTTCGCGCTTTGCCGGAACAGTTAACCAATATAGCGGCTATAGCATCAGGGCGTCGATCAGTGCGCGATGCTCGCTCTAAACCGGCAGCTAGCGCCGCCTGGATTCTGCCCTACGGCATCACGTGGGTGGAGATAGGTATCAGCCAGGAAACACTTCTTACGATAATCAACTAATGCAACGGAAGTTAATTCAACAGCTCTTAGGCGTGTTACTGATGGCCTTCAGCAGCTCAATGCTGCCGCCGATCGGTGTATCCTGGTTCTACGCCAACGGTGAGTCCATCCATTTCATATTGAGCCTCGCGATTACCTTCGGCTGCGGTCTGGGAATGTGGTTTCCGCTGCGATATAAGCGATTCGAGATGCGTATCCGCGATGCTTTTATCATCGTGACTCTGTTTTGGTCCGTGCTCGGGATGTTGAGTGCCATACCGTTTCTATTCAGTCTGCATCTCGGGTTTACTGATGCGGTGTTCGAGTCTGTTTCGGGATTCACGACCACCGGTGCGACCGTGATTGCCGCGCTCGACGACTTACCGCCGTCGATTCTCTATTACCGCCAACAGCTCCAATGGTTGGGAGGAATGGGCATCGTCGTTCTGGCGGTGGCGATTTTTCCCATGCTGGGAGTCGGCGGTATGCAGCTCTACCGGGCCGAGACACCAGGCCCGATGAAAGACGAGAAGTTGACCCCACGGATTGCCAACACGGCGCGCGCTTTGATTTATTTATCTGGGTTTGACGGTGACCTGCGCGCTGGCATTCTGGGTGGCGGGGATGTCATTGTTCGATGCGATCAGTCATAGCTTCTCGACCGTCGCGACGGGTGGTTTCTCTACGCATTCTGCCAGCTTGGCTTTTTTCGACAGCTTGCTGATCGAAACTATCGCTAATGTGTTTATGGTCCTGGCCGCCTTAAACTTTACCGCGCATTTTCTTGCCTGGCGCGGGCGCACCTTACTACTTTATTTACGCGATGCCGAGGTTGTGGCGTTTTTGGCCATTATCGTCGGGATCACACTAATTCTTACGATAGTTCTATGGCTCTCGAACTATTATCCAACGCTGTTAGTGGCGCTGCGTTATGCGGCTTTCCAGACGATCTCCATGATCACCACCACGGGATTTACGACGACTAACTTCGCGGATTGGCCAGGCCTACTGCCGCTTATTTTGATTTATATCTGCTTTATCGGTGGCTGCGCAGGCTCGACCGCAGGCGGCATAAAGGTGATTCGGCTATTGCTGCTACTGAAACAAGCACATCGCGAAGTGCGGCAATTAATTCACCCGCGCGCTGTAATCGCGATCAAAATCGACGGCAAGGTTGTTAAACCCGCGGTAATTAACGCCGTCTGGGGGTTTTTCGCGCTTTATGTATTCAGTACCGTCACGTTAACAGCGCTTATGGTCGCCACGGGTTTGGATGCTTTATCGGCTTATTCAGCCGTGGCGAGTTGTTTGAATGTGACGGGTCCGGGCTTAGGCGTTGTTACCACGAGCTTCGCTGCAGTGAGTGATACTGGCAAATGGCTTTCCGTATTCACGATGGCACTGGGACGACTGGAAATATTTACACTGCTCGTGGTATTTACACCTTCGTTCTGGAGGCGCTGAACGCGCAGCAGCAAAGCGTAGATAATCGTCGACAGTGGGTGTCCGGTAACGGGGAAATAAGGCCATAACGTCCGACTGATTGGCTATTTAACAATCTGAGAATCAAAGTTAAGCAAAAACGGGACGCACTTATTCAATTCTTGCCGAGGCACAAACCAAGAGAACTTAAGGGCGCAACCTTGATTGAATCGAAATAAAACACCGCGAATAAATCTGCCCCCTTGGATTCCCACAATTTGGAAACCGCGAATGCGGGCTAGTGCGACAGCTAACTGACCAGATGACCAAGACCTAGCGACTCGCGCTATCCTTCTGAATGCTACCGCCGATCGACGAAAAATTAATCCCTCCGTCACCTTTTAGCATGAAAAATTTGTTTACAACGAACGCACCCAGGCGCACTTCGTGTGGGATGCGATGACTGGTACCTACCCGAATTTAATATCAATCCTCATATACGATGAACGTAGCGCGGTTGAGTACGCTGGGTTTCCGCCCATACCACCCGCCAGCGATGCGCCCGGCACTGTGATGCGCGCTGATACGCTCGAAGGACTCGCGAAAATCGTCGACCAAAGGTTCGCCGCACTGGCAGCGCATACTGGTGCGCTAAGCCTTGATCGGCAGTTTGTGCCTAACTTGCGCGACAGCATCACGCGGTTTAACTTCATTCATGTCGCGTTCATTAACCCGACGTGATGATCGATACCCCGAGGAATACCCCTCGCCGCGTCGACCGCATGTTCTCGCAATAGTGCCGCAAAGCAGTGGCGCTGATAGCTGATCCGCTAACCAAGAACGACGCGCGCTAACATGGAATACGGATCACAACTTATGCGTGCCTTATTTTTTACAGTGCGTCCTTCGTTAGGATTTCAGCAGACAAATTGAAACCAGCGAATTTATCCAAGGAAACTTAGGGAAATCCGAACATCAAATTCAATCACAAAAATCATGCCGATTTCTATCCCGTATTGCGTGAGCGCGTTAGCCAATACTTTACAGAACGAAATCTTTCTCGCCATTACAACGCGCTGATGATTTTTAAAACAATAGTGACACTCAGTGTCTATGTAACAACTTACATCTTGCTGTTATCCAATCAGTTTAGTCCGAACGTGCTATTGATGATCGCGGTCGTTCATGGCTTTTTTACGGCCATGATTGGTTTAAACATCGCACACGACGCGATTCATGGTGCCTACGCCACCAGCCCAAGAGGCAACAGAATTCTTGGGTCGAGTTTTAACCTCATTGGTGCGAATGATTTTATGTGGAAGTGTTCCCACAACGGCATGCATCATTCACATGCCAATATTGTTGGTTACGACGCCGATATCGATCAGATCCCAGTGATTCGCTTGCATCCGCACCAAGATCTTTGGTGGATACATCGCTTTCAGCATTTTTACATTTTCTTTTTCTATTCTTTGACGTCTATCGCCTGGGTTTTTGCAAGAGATTACGTCGAGTATTTTCATCCCAAAATAAACGGCAAGAACAAAACTGTTCGACCAGTGCGAGAACTTCTGCGGATGGTTTTATATAAATTTATTTACTACAGCTTATTCGTGGCGATTCCTTTTATGGTCATGGATATTCCGTGGCAGTATTTTGTTATCGGATTTGTAATCATGCATTTAGTGGAAGGCTTGACCTTGGCGCTGATCTTTCAGTTGGCGCATGTCACTGAAGGAACGAACTTCCCTCAACCGGATGATGACGGGAAGATAGATCATTGCTGGGCAGCGCACCAACTTTACACGACCGCAAATTTCGGCTGTAAAAATGATTTTCTAAATTACATCTGTGGTGGTTTGAACTTTCAGATAGAACACCATTTGTTCCCGGCAATTTGCCATGTTCATTACAAGCACATTGCGCCGATCGTAGAACAAACCGCGAAAGAATATGGTCTGCCTTACAATAAGCATCCGACTTATTTTGGCGCGCTTAACTCACATATTCGGCAACTAAAGGAATTTGGCACAGCATAGTTCCTGCGTCACTATCGTCGGCGATCTGAGGCAGGCGTGCGGCACCGCACCCTGATTTTTATCACGACCTTCAATACCCGCGTGAACAGTACAGCCGGCATGGTCGGCCGCAGTTGATATAGAAGATCAATGGGGTCAGACTCGATTGGGAACCATGCCGGTGCAGCCCATGCGTTCAATCGAGTCTGACCCTGAGGTATACTGGTGAAAGAGGGGCTCGGTTTGGGCGACTTTCTTGAAGGGTTGCGTATTCTGGACGCGTGAAATATATGCACTTTATGCGAGGTGGTTATTATTTTCTGTCTGCTATAGGTGGTGCAATCATTGCGCTAATTATAGCCTATGCATTGTTGCTGGCCGCCAGTCCAGCTGCTGATCCCCTGGAACGTGCTGGCCTAGTCCTTCAAGGTGAGATCACCAAGGAGGATGTTTCGTCAGATGACAGGCTCATGTTGTGGCTTCTCGGCCAGAAGGCAGACGATCTGACACGCGACCTTTCAACCGATCGCGAAAAGGCAATAGCTATTGCCGAATGGATCGGGACTCATTGGCAGAACGTCTCGCCCTTGGAGGCAGTCAGACGATCTCATTCCGGAGATTCAAGGCTCGAAAACCTCATATATCGCACCGGAGCCTGCGGGGCTCGCTCAAACATTTTTGTGCACATGGCCAGACTTGCCAATCTGAACGCCAAGCGCTTCTCAATTTACAATTTTGGCGCTGTTGGCTCTGGACATACCGCTGCTCAGGTCGAATGGGACGGAAAGTGGCATTTCTTCGACGTGACCTATGCCGGCTATTTCGAGAGAAGCGGAGATATCCTTTCTTTTGACGAATTGCGAGAGCTTGGAGATATGGCAAAAGACCATCTCGTTGTGTTCGACAATCGCGGCGATCACTATCCCTGTGGGAAATCGATCCGGCTAAACATAGACCCGGGCTGTCGAGACCGCTTGAATCCGTTGACATGGAGCCGGATCGATAACCGCGAAAGGATGACCCGTGTTTATAGCGGTGAAAATCTAGCGCAGTCGGACGCCGCCGGTTTCGTTGGCGACCCGACGCCGGTGACCTTGGCATTTTCCATGTCACCAGGGGAAGCGTTGGGCCAGATCGACGGCAGCTATGATGATGTACGCCGCGCAGCGCGCAAAATGCGGAAATCCGAACAGATTGAGCGAATGGGCTTCACTTCGGTCCCGTTCTACCAGAGTATCGAGCTTGTAGATTTAAAGCCTGATGTAGCTTACGCCTACACGATCGAAATCTCTCGCAAAGCTGGGAAGGGGTTCATCTTTACAGCCGATGCGCGCGGGTGCCGCATTATTTCTGGAGCTAGATACGAGCCTGACGAAAGTGCGGGTGCTTGGAAGATTGAAATCGCCTCCGAAACGGCAAGCTGCAATATTTCCGTCTCGCATGATGCTCGCCGCCCAGGCAGCTTTATTGCGGTTGACCGTATAGCCTTCACCGAAATCTCCAGCGACTAGTCCACAACCGCTCAATCAGATGTGATCGAAGGATGGCGCAACAGTGCCATTGATCAGGCATACTCTGTTGCCAACTGAAGTTGCGCACGGTAACAGGTGAGATCAATGGGGTCAGACTCTGAGGTATCCCCACGAATAATTGATAAGTATCAGTGAAATAAGGGCCCGTGCCAAAATAACTTGACGAATAGTCTAAACGAGATCAGGCTCTCGGGTCATGAAAACCGAAGAGCAAATCAGAGAG